>CAZHNE010000007.1:0-28377 GCA_964533775.1 uncultured Spirochaetaceae bacterium
TCGTTTAAAGCTTTACTATAATCCTTTATTGGTTCAAAGAAATAAGTGTTATTTCTTGAAGCATGTAGTTTTATAAAATAATATTGAGTTTTTCCTTGGGGTGTTAGTTTAAGAAGTTTATCTAAATGAGTTACTATCTCTCCAACATCTTCTGCACTGTAATTAGGTTTAGGTGTGTAGGTAATAGCTGTTTTTGGATTATTAAATTTATCAGCTAAACCTAAAATTGAATAAAAAGAGCTATTCTTTTGAACTATACGCCCTTGATAAACACATTCAGCTTTAACATTTTGAAATGGCTTTTTAGTGCTGTAATGCTTTTTAGATAGGTAGGAAAGCTCTTCATAAGGAATACGAGCGATATTAATTTCTTTTTTACCACTTCTATGTTTAAATAGTTTGTAGTTTCTTCTGTAGATGGTAATTGATCCACCTTTTGAGGCAATTTCTTTTCCTCTTCTTCCTCTTTCTCTCTCTGATTTAACTCTTTGATTTCTCTTTGAGCCATTACCAGAATCTAAACTTAATAGTTTATCATCTAATTCTTTTTTTAAGCCTTTTTGAATTTCCTCAAGCCACTCTTCTTTTATTGGTGAAACACTTCGCGCAAATAGTCTTGAAGTTTGAACTAATTCACCTGCTACCATGTATTTAGGAAGATTTTTAAAATCAGCAGAACCTGGATGAATAAATACTTGGTTTGCAAAAAGTGAGTTATACATGTACCCATATTCTTTTATACAAATAAATTGTTTTAATCCACTTGCAATACAACAAATATAGTCGTGCATTGATCCACTTCCTGTTAAAGGAATTTCATTGTCAGTAATTATTTCACCTAATTGTTCAACAATATGAATAATTTCTTGCATAGATGGATAATCTAAAAAGTTTTTTCTACAAAATTCCATTCTATCTGTTTTCGATTCTATTGAAGAATAAGTTTTATAAATGGCTAAATAACTTGCAAAGTCACCATATCTGTCGTTGTTAAACGCTTTGTGAGCAGCTCTAGCTTCATCTATTTTATCAGGTGGCATTATAAAAGGTGTTTTTGAAGATAAAAATGCTATTGCAACTAACACTTCATTTATAACAGATGGATAGTTGTAAATAGCTTCAACTACAACTCTTGCATGACGAGGTAGGAGAGGGAATTTAACCATAAACTCTCCAATAGTAGTTAACCGTCTATATTTATCAATTGCATCTATTGCTTTTAAAGTGTTTTCTGCACTTTTAATAGCTGCTTTATTTGGTTTTGTAATAAAAGGGAAGTTCTCATAATCATACAGTCCTAAATCACTCATTCTTAGTACTACTTCACTTAAGTCAGTTCTTAGTATTTCTTCTAAAGTGTACATGTCTCTAGAGTCGTATGATTTTTTAGAATAAAGGCGGTAACATTTACCACTTCTCGTTCTACCAGCTCTTCCTCTTCGTTGCATTGCACTAGATTTAGAAATAGGTAAAGTAATTAGAGAGCTTGTAAAGTTTTTTTGGTTATAAAAGTTGATTTTAGCAAGACCAGAATCAATTACAATTGCAATGTTATCTATAGTAATAGAGGTTTCAGCAATATTAGTTGAAACAACTACTTTTGTTTTATTTTTTGGAGTTGGTGTAAAAACTTCTTCTTGTTCTTCTTTACTAAGCCGTCCATATAGTGGATATATAACTAAATCTTTGTTTGGATCACTTTGTATTAATGCTTTTGTACAAGCTTTAATGTCAAATTCACCTGGAAGGAATATTAAAACATCCCCAGCTTCTGCTTTAACATTTTCTTTTACAATATTTACTATTTTGTTGTTTAATACATCTATATTGCTATAATCTTCTTCCAAATAAATTTCTTCAATTGGGAAAATTTTAGAGTCAATTGATACAACTGGACAGTTATCAAAAAAGTGTGAAAACTTTTTAGTGTTAATTGTAGCTGAAGAGATAATTACTTTAAATTCAGGCCTTTGAGCGATAACTTGTTTGAGCATTCCCATGATAAAGTCAATGTTTAAAGATCTCTCATGTGCCTCATCTACAAGAATAACAGAATAGTTTTTTAACAATGGATCTGTTTTTAGTTCCATTAGCAAAATACCATCAGTCATTACTTTAATTCTTGTTGAAGTAGTTGTAGTATCATTAAAACGCATTTTATATGCTACAAAGCTATCAGTATCCTCAACTTGTTTTTTTATGAAATCACAAACTGATAATGTTGCGATTCTCCTCGGTTGTGTAATTCCTACACATAAATTATTATCAAAACCTGCTTCATGCAAAATAATAGGTAGTTGGGTTGTTTTACCTGACCCTGTGGGGCTCTCAACTACCATTACTTGATTTTCATTTAAACAATTTATAATTTGTTGCCTGTGTTGATAAACAGGCAGATGTTTCATGTCTCTCATTAATTTCCTTTGATGATATCTATTGCTTTTTGGATTGTAATATTGTCATAGTTTTCTCTGTTTTTGAGATTTCTAAGTGTTATTGTATTATTAGCAATAGTTTCATCATTTAGTATTATACCATAATCAATAGAATTTTTCTCTGCATACTTGAACTGTTGAACAAACTTTTTATTTAAAAGATAAGAATCAACTCTCAGTCCCGCCTCTCTTAACCTTTGGCCAATCATTGTTCCTAGTGGATATAATTCACTTCCTTTATTAAAAATAATTACATCAGCTGAGCTAGATTGCTTTAAAAGAGGGCTGTCTAATTCAACAAGAGCACTTAGTAATCTGTCGAGGCCAATAGAGGAGCCAACACCAGGGAGCTCATTTTTAGTATAAAGGGAAGCAAGGTTGTTGTATCTTCCTCCACTACAAACAGAACCAAAGTTTGGTAAATCTTCTAAAAATGTTTCATAAACAATTCCTGTATAATAATCTAATCCTCTTGTTATAGATGGATCTAATATAAAGTGGTCACTAATATCAGCTTTTTTCAAATAGTTAAATATTTCAGTCATTCTTGTAGTATGTTCAACTTCACAACCGCTTAATGCTGATAATCTAGTTAAAGTTTGTAAGAAAGTCTCATTTTCATCATATTTTATATAATCTAAAATTAATTGTGCTTTATTTTCATCTCCACTTATTTCAGTTAAAGTTTCTTTTACTTTAGTAGAGCCTACCTTTCTTAACTTATCTACAGCTCTTAATATTTCTACACTACTATCTAATAGCTCTAAATGTGATAAAAAGGCGTTAAATAAACCTCTGTGAGCAACGTGGAACTTAAAATTCTTAATTCCTAGTTTTGTAAAAGAGTGATTCATCATAGATAAAATTTCAAAGTCAGCTTCACTAGAATCAACCCCAACAATATCAAAGTCACATTGGTAGAATTCTCTAAATCTACCTTTTTGAGGTTTTTCGCCTCTCCAAACCTTATTAATGTGGTATCTTTTAAAAGGGAAAGCTAGGTCATTAAAGTTAGCCGCTAAAAATCTAGCAAAAGGTACAGTTAAATCAAATCTAAGAGCTACATCTCTACCACCATTATCTATAAAATGAAATATTTGCTTATCAGTGTCCCCGCCACCTTTACCTAGTAAAACTTCAGTATATTCTAATGCGGGAGTATCAATTGGTACAAAACCGTAAGAAGAAAACAGTTGTTCAAGTCGGTTTATAATTCTTCTTTTTTGTATTTCTATTTTAGGTAAGGAATCAGAAAAGCCTTTTAAAACTTTTGGGTCGATAATTTTGTTCTTTTTTGACATATACTCTCCATGGTATTATTTTGTTGTTTTAAGTGTAAAATAAATTTTGTTCTAAATAATTTATACAAGAATAACAGTTTTTTTTCAATGAGAAGCACAATTCTAATTACTTTTTTGTCATTTAGAAAAATAGTTGTTGTTCAAAAATTGTGAATTACTTTACAAAATGGTATTAAACATAGTAATGTTAAATACAGTCTATTAATAAAATAATACAATATAAAATATTTTAAATAAAAAATAGTGACGAGAAGAAATTAATGTTAATTCGATATAAAAACGATTCTAAAGGGAATAGTATTCCATTTGCCAAAATTTATACTAAAGATGAACACAAAATAAACTTATCCTTTATTGATAAGGATGCTCTTAGTGCAGTTAAAAAACTACAATCTACAGGAGCTGAAGCTTACTTAGTAGGTGGAGCTGTTAGAGATTTACTTTTAAATCAAGTGCCAAAAGATTTTGACATTACAACAAGTGCCTCTCCAAGACAAATTAATAAACTATTTTGGAATTCTAGAATAATAGGAAGAAGGTTTAAACTTGTTCATTTATATTATGGGGAGAAAATACTTGAAGTTTCAACCTTTAGAAGTGATGAAGAGAACTTTGATATAAATAACAATGTTTTTGGAACAGTAGAACAAGATGCAAAGAGACGAGATTTTACTATTAACTCTTTGTATTATGACCCAAGTAATGAACAATTATTAGATTTTAACGATGCAATGGAAGATTTTAAAAAGAAAAGAATTGCTTCTGTTATTAATTTAAATGATAGTTTTAAAGAAGATCCAGTTAGAATGCTTAGAGCTATTAAGTATAGTGTGATAACAGGTTTTAAGTTAAGATTTAATGTTCATCGTGCTATTAAAAAGCATCATAAAGAATTAGTAAAAGTTTCAACAAGTCGATTAACTGAAGAAGTTAATAAAATATTAGCTTCTGGCTACAGTCGAGAGATTTTTCTTAAACTACAAAAATATAAACTTCTTGTTTTTCTTTTGCCTTGCTTTAGTATTTATGCGTCCCTTGATGCAGTTCAAAACAGTTTACTTGAGTTAGACTATAAAATTAGACAGTATAAAAATGGTGAAATTGACCAAATTCAACGATCTAGCATGTTACTACATTTAGTTAGAGAGTTAATAATATTTAGCGATGAAAGTTTAACTTCAAGAGAAAGGTTTAAAGAAACCTTTAGACAAGTGAAAGTTTTAATTTCTCCAATGACTCCTAGTAATTATGAAATTGAACTTTGTTGTGCCAAATTGTTAGAAAATCAAGGCTTTCAAGTTCCAAAAGGATGTGTAAGAACTCCTAGAGCAAGTAATAAGTTTGTTCACAGAAAAAGAAAAGTTTATAATAAAAAAAGAGCTCCTAAAAAACATGATTTAGTTAAAAGAAAAGCTAAATCTCCTAGCAGCAAAAGTGCTACTAAAAAAGAAGTTAAAGATAAAAAAACCGAAGCTTAAAGCTTTTTAATTCCATTCTTCCATATCTATGAAAACTTGAGCTATAAAGATTGAACCATATTTTTCTAATGATTCTGATATATATTCTTGAAGCTCACCGAGAGAGGTTCTCATCATATGTTTTGATGGGATCCTTAATTTTAGGGATAAAGAATAACCATTTTCTTGTACTTTTGCCTTTAAATTCAATACTTTGATTGCAGGGTCAAATTCATCAAGACAGTGTATAACCATTTGTGTTAAAGCTGCTTCACTTATAATAGTCTTATCAAATCTAGTAAACTGAGGTCTAACAACTGTTTTTTCAAATACTTTTGTTTTTCTCCAAGGCCTACGAATTTTTCTGTTAAACAAAACTTTCATTGAATCAATAACAATTTTAGGAGAAGTTCTTGTTATTTCAATAGAAGGAACAGGAATGACATGTTTACCTTCTGTAAATCTAATTCTCATTGCAGTATCAATTTCATCTTTGGTTGCAATATCTGAAATGTTAAATATTCTATCGGGTTGGGGCAAATCTAAACGAGTAATGATTTTTCTAATCATTTTTTCACTTGTCCCTATAACAAGTATCTTTTTATACCTTTCTTTTTTTAAAGCAGAAACAACACTCTCATAATGATCTTTATCGTCAAAGACAGCGGTACGAACTGCAGCTAAAAAAGTAGAATCTTGTTTCGCACTTTTTCCAGCTAGCAATCTATTGCCTCTAATTAACAATCCATCATCAATAATTAAATCTATATTATATTCTTCAGCTATCATTTTGGATCGAAAACTTTTTCCAGTTCCGCTTTTCCCGACTAGTGCATAAACTTTAATGCCGCCGAATTTCCCAAATGCATATTTAAATATCCGATTCATACTATAAGTATACCTATAGTTTAATATTTTGGGAACAGAATAATAATTTATATTTAATCCTCACTTGCTTCTTTTTTTAAAAAACACTTTTTTAGATTATTTTAGAATAAAGCTAATTTTAAAAACTTTTTATTTTTTAAACGCTATAAGGGAAAAATTAATTAAATCAATACTTGAAAATAGAACCTATTAGTTTTATCATAACAAAAGTGTATATATTAATTTTCTTGCTTTCACAAAAAGGGGGAAAATCATCATATTATTACACTTAATTAGTTATTAATAATCTAAGAATGAAAAATAAGGAGCCGAAAATGCCTAAAGACGTTTCAACGTTTAAAAGAGGTGGAGTGCATCCTAAAGATTTAAAGCAGTTTTCTAATAGTAAAAAATTAGAAAGATTGCCAATACCATCTTTAGTGGTTGTAAGCTTGTCTCAACATTTAGGAGCCCCCGCAAAACCTTTAAAAAAGGTTGGAGAGACTGTACTAAAAGGTGAAAAAATTGGAACTTCTTCAAATTTTATTAGCGCTGAAGTCCATTCTCCTATATCTGGGGTAATTAAAAAAATTATTAAACAACGTTTAGCTAACAGTGTTGTAGCTGATGCTTTTGTTATTGAAAAGGATGAAGAAGCAGAAGATGTTGTTTTTGAAAAAGTTGATTATAGTGGTAAAAGTGAAAAAGAACTTTTAGAAACTATAAAAGACTTGGGTGTTGTTGGTCTCGGTGGAGCAACTTTCCCCACTCACGTAAAGCTGATGATTCCTAGAGGTAAATTTGTTGAACATCTTGTAATTAACGGTGTTGAATGTGAGCCTTATCTTACAAGTGATCATAGAATTATGCTTGATAGAAGTGAAGAAGTTCTTGAAGGGATAATGATTACTAAAAAGATTAGTAAAGCAAAAAAGGTAATTATTGGAATTGAAGAGAATAAAATGGATGCTGTTGAGCATTTAACTTCTCTTATAAAAGAAAAAAACTATCCTATCGAAGTTCAACCATTAAAACTTAAATATCCTCAAGGGGATGAAAAACAACTGCTTAAAGCAACAATTAATAAAGAAATTCCTAGTGGAAAACTTCCTTTAGATGTTGGTGCAGTTGTTGTAAATATTGGTACATGTTTTGCTATTTACGAAGCTTGTGCTTTTAATAAACCCTTAATAGATAGAGTTGTTTGTGTAAGTGGTGAGTGTATAGAAAATCCAAAAAACTTAATTGTTCCAATTGGCACATCAACCTCTGAGCTAATTGATTATTGTGGTGGTTTTAAAACCGATCCTGATAAAATAATTAGCGGTGGAGCTATGATGGGCTTTTCTTTTCCCTCCCTTGATATCCCAATTGTTAAAGGTACAAGTGGTGTAATTAGCATAATGGATGGGAAAAAGGTGAGAGAAACTCCTTGTATCTCTTGTGGTAAATGTGTAGAAGCTTGTCCAATTGGTTTGATGCCAACTTTATTATACAGAAATATAAAAAATGGTAATTATCAAGTTGCTCTTGATGATTATTCACTTATGGATTGTAAAGAGTGTGGCTGTTGTGCTTTTGTATGTCCTGCACATATTCCATTAGTTCATTCTTTTAAAACCGGTAAAAAATTAGCGAGGAAAAAGAAATGAGATTAAAAATATCTTCATCTCCACATTTTCATAGTAAGGAATCAACCAAATCTATAATGTGGAATGTTAGCTTAGCTTTAGCTCCTGCTGCTCTTTGGGGTGTGTACGTTTTTGGTATAAGGGCTTTATTTATTTTATTAGTATCTATTTTATCAAGTTGTTTATTTGAATATATTTTAGGTTTTATTGATGGTAATAAAAACATTAAAGACAGCACTTTATATGATGGATCTGCTTTTTTAACAGGTTTGTTACTTGGAATGAATGTAAGTTCCACTGTTCCCTTTTTCGTAATTATATTAGCAAATGCTTTTGCCATTATAGTTGTAAAATGGACATTTGGAGGTTTAGGGGCAAACTGGATGAATCCAGCGTTAGCTGGAAGAGTTTTTGTATTCTTTAGTTTTACTTCTATGATGAGTAATTATAATACCCCAAGAACACTTTCAGTAGTAGATGCAGTTGGAGGAGCAACTCCCTTGTCTCTAGTAAAAACAAGTGTAAGTGGTGGTGTAGCAAACCTTAGTCCTTCACAAATTTTAGCCTCTTCTTCTTACCCAACTACAGCTATAGCTGAAAATATTGCAGGATCAACTGGCATTTCACCATATGCTATTGATGCTTTTATTGGTAATATCGGCGGTTGTATAGGTGAGGTGAGTGCTTTACTATTAATAGTTGGTGGAATTTACTTATTAGCTAAAAAAATCATTACTTATCATATTCCCCTTGTATATATATTAAGCTTTGCTTTATTAACTTGGGTTTTTGAAGGTGTGAGAAATAATTTAGGATTTTTTAATGGAGAAGTGTTAACACAACTTTTCTCTGGAGGATTAATGTTAGGTGCTATATTTATGGCAACTGATATGGTAACTTCTCCAATTACAAAAAAGGGACAAGTTATATACGCTGTAGGATGTGGTTTTTTCACATTTTTAATAAGATATTTTGGTTCTTTACCAGAATCTGTTTCTTTAGCTATTATCTTAATGAATATCGTAACTCCAACAATAGACAGATATGTTATTCCAAAGAAGTTTGGATATGTAAAAGCAGTTAAAGTAAGGGAGGCTAAGTAATGAAAGAATATGTAAAAACTTCAATTGTATTAGCTCTCGTTTGTGCAGGTGCTGCAATAACTCTAGCATTTTTAAATGGAGTAACTAAGCCTATTATTTTAGAATATGAAGCTCAAAAAACATTAGATGCTTTAGAAGCTGTAAGTGTAGGGCTCACTATTAGTGAAGAGCAAATTCTTGTAGAAGATAATTCAGTTATTAATTATTACTTTACTTTAAGTGAAGAAGGTATAGTAAAGGGTTATTTGTTAAACCTTAATGCTGGTGGTTACGGTGGATTAATGACTATGGTTGCTTCCTATGATAAGGATGGACAAGTTCTTCAAGCTAAAGTAGTAAGCGATAGCGAAACACCCGGCCTTGGTAAAAAGGTAGAAGAAGATTGGTATATGACTAAATATATTGAAACAACTCCTGTACCAACAAGGAAAAGTGAATTGGATAATGATGAAGCAGCTGCAATTAGTGGCGCAACTATTACATTTGTAGCAGTTGGAAATGCTCTTTTAACAGGAAGTAATTTTGTGAAAAAAATGGGGGGTAACTAATGAAGAAAAGTCGTAGCAAAGAGTTAACAAAAGGTATCTTCAAAGAAAACCCAGTTTTTGTTTTACTTTTAGGCCTTTGTCCAACCCTTGGTGTTACTACCATGGTATCAAATGCTATTGGGATGGGATTTAGTGTATTATTTGTATTAACTTGTAGTAATATCATGATTAGTTTGCTTAGAAAAGTAATTCCTGATTCAGTTAGAATTCCAAGTTATATAGTAATTATTGCTTCTTTTGTAACAATTATAGAAATGGTATTACACGCATTTGTTCCTGCAATTTATACATCCCTTGGTGTGTTTTTACCACTTATTGTTGTAAACTGTATTATTTTAGGAAGAGCAGAAGCTTTTGCAAGTAAAAATACCATTTTAGATTCAATTGTAGATGCTATAGGTATGGGAATAGGTTTCACCCTTGCTCTTATCTTAATTGCAGCTATAAGAGAAATTTTCGGTTCTGGAACAATAACCCTATTTCCCCTTGGAGCTTTTAGTGGTGTTATTGAAATTCCAGTTTTAAATAAATGGCCAATTAGAGTAATGACTCTAGCTCCTGGAGCTCTTTTATTAATGGGATATCTAAAAGCCTATTTTGAATTTTATTCTAAAAGAAAGGCTAAGAAGGAGAATCTTGTATGACTTATGTAGCAATTTTAATAACATATATATTTATAAGTAACTTAATCTTAATTCAGTTTTTAGGAATGTGTCCATTTATTGGTGTTTCTAAAAGCAGTGAAAGTGCTCTTGGAATGGGAATGGCTGTAACTTTTGTTTCTACAATTGCATCAGTTGTTTGTTGGAGTGTTTATCAGTTTTTATTAATACCTTTCGAGTTAGAATATTTAAGAACAGTTTCTTTTATTTTAGTTATAGCGTCTTTAGTTCAATTAGTTGAATTAATAATTAGAAAAATAAGTCCTCCTTTATACAAAGCTTTAGGAATATTTTTACCTTTAATTACAACAAACTGTGCAGTTTTAGGTATAGCAATTATTAACATTGATGAAAACTATACTATGTTAGAATCATTCTTTGGTGGTTTAGCAGCAGGATTAGGATTTACTCTTGCAATTGTTCTAATGAGTAATATTAGAGAAAAATTAGATTTAGCTCCTGTAAGAAGTAGCTTTAAAGGTGTTCCTATCGCTTTTGTTTCTGCTGGATTAATGGCATTAGCATTTATGGCATTTGATCAATCCTTACTAACGAACCTACATTTAGTATAAGAGAGTAGATAATGAATATATTTTTTGCGTTTATAATAATATCAGTAATGGGCCTTCTTTTAGGAGTAGGATTAGCATTTGCAGCTAGAAAACTAGCTGTAGCTAAGAACCAAAAACAAATAGACATAGAAGCAGTATTGCCTGGAGCAAACTGTGGTGGTTGTGGATATCCAGGATGTGCTGCATATGCTGAAGCATGTGCAAATGATGAGTGTGCACTAGATTTGTGTGCCCCTGGTGGCAATGACGTTATATTAAAGATGGGTGAAATCCTGGGTAAAAGTGTAGAAACTTCCTCAGTGAGAAAAGTCGCTTATGTTTTTTGTGATGGAGATGTAGATAAAACAAAAACAGACTTTGAATATGAAGGAATTAGAGACTGTAATGCAGCAGCACTATTGTTTGATGGAGAATATTCATGTAAAGAAGGTTGTTTGCAATTAGGTTCTTGTATAGAAGTCTGTCCTGTTGATGCAATTTCTCAAAAAGAAAACGGTCACATTGAAGTAGATCCTAAATTATGTATTTCTTGTGGTAAGTGTGTCGATATTTGTCCACATAATGTAATAAAACTTGTTGATGAAAAGAGTGAATATGCTGTAAAATGCAATAACCATGATGCTGGTGGAAAAGTAAGAAAAATCTGCGAAGTGGGTTGTATAGGTTGCCGAATATGTGTTAGAAAGTTCCCTGAGTCTGGGTGCTCAATGGATGGTTTCTTGGCTGTGTTTGATAATTCTAAGCCACATTCTCAAATAGAGGAAGCTGCTAATTCGTGCCCACAGAAATGTATTGTTAAACGTAACTAAGGAGCTGAACTTTAAAGATGTCATATATAGTTGGAGCATATTCTCAATTGGCGGGGGGAACCTCGACCGATTCATATAAGCATATTTTAGAAAATGCATTAAAACCTCTATTAACTGAGGTTTATAAAAGAGATAATGGTTTTCTTCAACTATATTTAGGCGGTGCTTTACTTCATTGGCTTGATACTTCTCATAGTGAAGTAAATATGTTAATCAAAAATTTATCTAAAACAAATAAGATTGATATGATGACAGGAAGTTTTCATCAAGCAATACTTCCTTTAGTTCCACCTGCAGACCGTATTTTACAAATTGAAAAAACAACTAGTTTTATATCTAAGAAATATAAAAAGTTGCCTAAGACTTTTTGGTGTTATGGTGAAATTTGGGATCCTTCTTTAATTGGTTGCTTAAGTTTAAGTAAAATAGAAAAAGTTGTTATTTCTATTGATAATAAATATACATTTGATGATTCACCTCCTAAACCTTTTAAAATGCAAGAGTTGGGAAGAAGTATTGATATTATCCCTATAGATACAAGAATTAGTAAATTAGTACACGACTTTGGCTTAAAAAAGATTTCTTTTGAAAAGATGTTTTCAACTATAAAGAGTTTAAATGATTCATCAGTTCAAGTTGCAATGATTAATTTAAATCAGTTATGCCAAGGTGAAATAAAGAGTGAAGAAATCCTTGAATTATTCTCTTACCTTTTCGATAACTGTGAATCATCTTTAGATTGTCTTTATAAAAAGGATGAAGCTCTAGATTTAAATTATTTAGAAAAAGGTTGGTATGGATTTGATGCCCTTATTCCTAAAGAATCTATTCATGGAGTTCTATATAAAGATGAGAGCTTAAATTATTTTTATAATAGAATAATAACTTTAATAGAAGTTGCTAAGCTGTACAAAAAAAATAGAGATATAAAGAGAAGAATTGCTAAAATAATCCCCTCTCTACTATGTGGTGCTCCCTATATTTACGATTCAAATGCTTCTATTCTTAAAGGTTCAATTAGATCTAATGTTTATAAAAGCATTATTGAGTTAGAAAAGATTTTAATTTCCCTTGATGATTTTTCATATCCACTTATTCAAGATGTTGATAAAGATGGTAAAAATGAAGTGTTTTCCGGTGGTAGAACATTTAATACTATCATTGATTCTAAAGGTGGAAGCTTATTAGAGCTTAAGTATTTTCCTGCAAGATATAATTTTGTAAATGGAATGCTACCTTATAATTACAAAAAAAGTAGTGAGAATATCGGGATTGCTGGTGAAAAGCAAAAATTATTTGGGGATGTTTTATTAGATACTGATTTTGATATTATTACTTATGGAATGAAAGATAATAAAATTAAGAAATTAATGTACGACATTGATGTAGTAGATAATAAGTTTTCAGAATTTGATTTGCAATCCCAAAGTAAAATACCTCAAAATATTAGTATTGCTAAAAACTACAAATATAGTTCTAATGAAGTTGCATTAAAAGTAACAATTACTAACCCTACATCTACTACTAAAGAATTTAAGTATGGATTAGAGATGCCTTTTAGTTTTTATCCTTTTGAGAATAATGTTGATGTTGTAATTAATAATGAAAATATCATTGAGCCAAATGGTGTTATTTATTCCCCTGTTTCAACTATTAAAATTAATGACAAAAAGCATAAAACTAAAATTGGGTTGAGTTTTGATGAAAACTGCCAATTGTTTTATAAAAACTCATATATAACTACAAGAACAATTGTTGGAGAAGAAGATCTTTACCAATTCTCTTTATTTTTGCCTACATGGAATGTAAAATTAGAAACTAAACAATCCCAGCAATTCAATTTGGTATTAAGAATTGGAAGAAATTTATAATTTATTGGAGAATTACAAATGTTTATAGAAAAGAAAGATACATTAACACATATAAAAAATGAAGCCTTAAAAGTTTGGGGGCGTCTTTGACAACAGCGATGTCAAAAAGCAAATTGAAGATTTAGAGCAATCTACTCTTAGTCCTACATTTTGGGACGACACTGAAAACCCTGAAAAAATATTCAAACGTCTCTCTTTATTAAAAGAAAGTTACTATCCTTGGAAAGAGCTTTTGGATGCAATAGAAGAGACAAATGAAATAATTGAATTATATAGTGATGAAGAAAATGAAGATATTGAAGCTGAAATAAATACTCAGATTGAAACAATTGAAAAAACTTATTTACCGCTTAAAACTAAAACACTACTTAATAAAAAATATGACCAAAATGACTGTTACTTAACAATACACTCAGGCTCTGGTGGTACAGAAGCAAGTGACTGGGCACAAATGCTTATGAGATTGTATTTAAGATGGTGTGAACAAAAAGGTTATAAAACAGATATTGTTGACTTGCAAGAAGATCAAGGTGGAATTAAAAGTGCAACAATTGAAGTTAAAGGCGATTATGTTTTCGGTTACCTTAAAGGAGAAGCTGGAGTTCACCGTTTAGTTAGAATTTCTCCTTTTGATTCTCAAAAAAGAAGACACACGTCTTTTAGCTCAGTATATGCAACACCTGTAATTGATGATGATATTGAAATTGAACTTAATCCTGAAGACTATAGATTAGATACATATAGGGCAGGAGGAGCTGGCGGACAACACGTTAATAAAACAGATAGTGCTGTTAGAATTACTCACTTTGATTCAGGAATTGTAGTTCAATGCCAAAATGAAAGATCTCAATTGATGAATAAAGAGCTTGCTTTCAAAATGCTTAAATCTAAGTTATATACCTATTATGAAGAAAAGAGAAAACAAGAGCATGAGAAAAATGCCATAAAGAAAAAAGAAATTACTTGGGGATCTCAAATAAGAAGTTACGTTTTTCAGCCATATACGATGGTTAAAGACCATAGAACTAACGCTCAATCTACTAATATTACTGCAGTTATGGATGGTGAAATAGATGTTTTCATAGAAGCGTACCTTCAATGGGTGCAAGAGGATTAATATATGAAAAAATGCTTTATCATTTTTATATTAATTAATTTAACATTTTCTGTTTTTGCTTCAAACTTTAATATTGGCACTCTTTTAGTGCTAGATAGCAAGCAAAATGTAAGTTTATTGAAGAATGATAAAGCCTCAGCTATAGTAGAAAATGTTGACACATTTCAGTTTGATGATGTTGATGTTAATAATTTTAATTATATAACAAATCTTTGTAATTCTTACTTAACTGATATTTCTTTAAATGATGATTTTAAGAAAAAATATTTAGAAAGAGAAGTAGAAAAAGAATTAAAAGTTTTAACTAACAAACTTTCTTCCTACTACGACTCTTATTCTTCTCAGCCAACAAATGCTTCTTTAAACAATATAAACAAAACAACTGAAGCTATTTCAAATTTAACAATAGATAATGATGAAACAAAATTAGAAAGTGGGGTTACATTTAAGTTTAACACATTAACTAACGGTGCTCTTATTGGGTTATTAGTCGAAAATGAAGATAAGATAATAATTAATAACCTTTTAAACTCTTATTCTCTAAATGGTTTTTTAGTTGTTTCTTTTCCATCAATAAACAATATAAAAAGAGTGAAAATTGAATATTTAGATAATGAAAAAAGAGACATTATTTATGATAGGATATTAAAAACTCAATTTGTTCAAGATAACACACTAGAGATCCTTAAAAGCTTATTAAGCTATTTTAACGGTGATTATTCTTTTTTAACTTTAAATAACAAAACACCTTCTGCAAGAATTAGAGTAATTAATAATATATCAAAAGAAAAGTTGGAAAAAACTGATGAAAAAAATTACTCAAATGTTTACTTAAGAGATAGTGATTTATCTGCTCTTGATATAAACAAAGACTATATAGTTATAAAAAAAGGAGTTCATTATTTTTTAATATCAAACTCTTTTTATTCTTATATACAAAAAGTTGAGATTAAAGAAAATGATAATGTTCTAGATTTAAAGCTAGAAGAAGCTATTGTAGAATCAGTTAACCTTTTATCTAATGTGGGAAGTGTTAACTTTCAACTTAACTCAACCTATCTTAAAACAGCTTCTTCTTTAAATTTAACAAATCAGAGTATTCCTTTTTTTGTTGATGTAAAAAAAGAAGGGTTTAGTCCACTTACCGTTCAAAACTTAAGCGACACTGAAAATATAGAACTTTCCCTAAAACCTACTTGGTTAGGGGATAGTAAAGTAAGTGATAAAGCACAAGATGATTTTTATTCATCTCTTCTAACCTTTATTCTACTTAACTTTACAACGATTACTGTAAATAATATTAACTCAGCATTTGGTAATAGTAACCTAGTGCCAATATTAGATGTTTTATCTACATCAGTTGTCTCACTTAGTTCAATAAATGTTATATATAAGTTAATATCATATTTAAAATTAACGACAATGTAAAAAAATACGGAGAAAATATGTTAAAAAAGTTTGGATCAAAAATAAAAGCGCTATTTAGTAAAACTCAATTAGATGAAAGTTTCTTTGAAGACTTAGAAGATTTGTTAGTAGAGGGAGACTTAGGTGCTTCTATAGCTATGAATATTTCTGATCAATTAAGAGAAATAGCTAAAAGAGAAAAATGTGATACTCAAGAAGGATTACAAAATATATTAAAAGATCTATTAAAGGATAAAGTTAAACCTTACCAGTTAGAATTAAAAAAAGATGAATTAACTGTTGTTTTAGTTTTAGGTGTAAATGGAGTAGGAAAAACAACTTCAATTGCAAAAATAGCACACCAATATAAGAAAGAAGGATTCAGTACCATATTAGCAGCTGCTGATACATTTAGAGCTGCAGCTATTGATCAATTAGAGCTTCATGCTGAAAGATTGGGAGTGAGAATAGTAAAGCAAAAAACAGGAAGTGATCCTGGTGCTGTAATATTTGATGCAATTACAAGTGCACAAGCAAGAGGTGATAATTTAATTTTAGCTGATACTGCTGGTAGAATGCATAACAAAGAAAACCTACTTAGAGAATTACAAAAAATAGATAAAATAATTAAAGCAAAAGGCATTGACGAGGCTCATTATAAAAAAGTTTTAGTAATTGACAGTACAACAGGCCAAAATGGCTTTTCACAAGCTCAATTATTTCATGAAGCCATAGGGTTGGATGCTTTAATATTATCTAAATACGACAGTGCAGCAAAAGGTGGTTCTTTAGTTCAAATTGGTGAAAAATTAAACTTGCCAGTTGCATTTGTAGGTGTTGGTGAATCTTATGAAGATATAAAAGCTTTTGACGAACAAGAGTTTCTTAACTCCCTAGTAGGATTAGATTAAGGTCATGTTTTAATGAAAAAAACCGTTTTAATTAGTATTTACTTATTCTTAGTATTATCGTTGTATGCGGCAACTTACAGTTCTAATAGTATAGGACAAAAGTTAGGCCTTTATGATGGTGAGAGTATGTATTACTTAATTGAAACGGTTAATAACGAAACTACTGTTCAAAAATTATATAAAGATGAAACTTTAGTACAAACAAAATCGATACAACTAAAAGATGATATAAAAACAGTTACCCTAGATGATATGATTTCTAAAGTAGTATCTACCTTTAGTAACAATTATTTAATAAGTGAAAAGCATGATTTACTACAAACAAATTATAATTACGCTGATAATATGCTTGAATCTAAAATCGTAACATTCGATGATGAAATAGTTGAAATTTATGCTTATAATTACACCTCTGATGATAAGTTAAGCTCAATACTTAAAGTTATCCCTAATAAAGAAGAGGTGTTTTACTTTTTTAGTATAAAGGATGAATATCAGAGTTTAAGTGTAAGTGATTCTGAAACTTTTAAAAAATCAAAAATTCAAAATGGAGTTATTAATTCCTTAGAGTATCAAAATGATAAAGTAATAAATAATATTGAAGTAGAAACAGTAGATAAAAATAAAGTAATATTAATTGATAGAAGTGGAAATACAATAGTTAAAGATTCTTTTACAAAAGGTGTTTTAAATAAAAAAGAAATTTATGATGAAAATGAATTTTTAATAAAAGTTGAAGAGTTTTTTTATGATGATAATTATTCAAAGTTAAGACAAATAACTACTGAAAAAATATATAATAGTATTAGTAAGCAATACGATAAAGAGAAAGTTGAAGAAATTGTTTTTAAGAATAACAAAATTGAGAATGTAACAATAAAGGAAAATGGGGAAAAAGTAAGCTCCTATTATTTTGATCAAAATGGTAGAAAGATTGAAAACTTGTATGAGAATAATAAATTATTTTGTACTATAGTATATAAGGATGATAAAATAATTGACATTCAGTATAGAGAGGTTAATAAATGATTAAAAAAATAGCAAAAAGATATGCTTTTTCTTCAAAAAATCGTCATAAATTAACTTCTATTAGAATTGCTATTGGTTTACTCTTCGCCACTTTAGCCTTAAATGTTGTTCTAGCTTTTATGATAGGTCTTCAAGATAAGAAGTTTTCACTTATAAGAGAATACGATAGTTATGATGCAATAATTGATGTTAATGATGGTGAGGATGTTCTTCTTTTATTAAAAGAATTGAATAAAAATGAAAGGGTTAATTTTGCTTTTGAATTTATTGAAGTTCCTACAATTATTCGAAACAAGAATTCTTCACAACTATTTGGAACGATTCGAGGTATAAAAAGCCAAGATTTTTCTTCACTTCCTTATTCTTTAATTAAAGGATCATTTCAAAATAATGGGATAAGTCTAGGATATTCAAAGTCTTTAAACACTAGTTTTTCTTTTTTACAACCTATAGATTTAACTATTTTGAAAAAAGGTAAGACTGTAGCTGTTGTTCCTTTACAGTTAAATGAAACTATTACATCAGTTTATTACACCCCTATAAGCGACTTTAATAATTACTATGTATTTATGGATTATGATACGTTAATAAAGTATGCCCCTTATACTTCCTCTAGAGTTGGGGTATATGGAGAAGTAGAAACTATAAGAAAAATAGCAGAGGATTATGGGGTTGTACACTCCTGGATAGATCAAAACGAGAGTTTATATGCAGCTATGAAGTTAGAGCAGTATTTAATGTATTTTACCCTCTCTCTGATGAGTTTAATAGTATTGTTTCAACTATATAACAGTACAGTAAATTTAATAAAAACAAAGCAATCAGAAATAGCTATGCTTAGGGCCTTAGGTATAACGAAAAGGCAAACTAAAAGTATATTTTCCATTGCTTCTCTAACAGTAAGCTTAGTTGGTATTGTTTCAGGCTCACTTATCTCTTTTATACTTCTCACTTTTTCCTCCGGAATAACTACTTTTTTAAATAAAATAACTGGTTACTCAATACCTCTTTTATCAATTAATCTAGAATTGTCATTCTCATATTTAAATTGTTTTATAGTTGCTATACCCTTGATTTTAATAACTTATATTATGAGTCAAATTGCAGTTAACAAATTATTAAATAAAAACAACATGGAGTATTTATTAAATGAATAATATTATTGAATTAAAAAATATAACAAAAACATATCCATTGCCTTCAAGTAAGGGGAGTTTAACAATACTCGACAATTTGTCATTAAATATTGAACAGGGTTATTCTCTTTCTATAATTGGAAAAAGTGGCTGTGGTAAAAGCACACTCCTTCAAATTGCCGCGTCTCTATTAAAACCAACAAAAGGTGAGGTTGTATTTAATAATAAGATAATATCAAAGCAGAATGATAAAGCTTTATGTAAAATAAGAAATGCTGAAATGGGCTTTATATTCCAAAATAGTTTACTATTAGAAGATTTTACAGCTTTTGAAAATGTATTAATGCCATTATTAATTAATAATCAAGATAAAAAAACTGCCAGGGAGAGAGCTAATTATTTACTAAATAAAACTGGCTTACTTGATAGAGCCCATCATAAACCCTCTCAACTCTCTGGAGGGGAGAAACAGCGAGTTTCTTTAGCAAGAGCATTAAGTACTAACCCAAAGGTAATATTTGCTGATGAGCCAACTGGCTCTTTAGATGAAGAGAATGCCTCTTTTGTAGAGGATTTATTAATCAATCTTGTAGAAGAAGAAAGTGCGACTTTAATATTAGTCACACATAACTTAGCCTTTGCATCTAAATGCAGGAGAGTAGTTAGATTAACACACGGACAAATAATTGAGGAAATAAGTGAATAACGGTTTAAATAAATTATTAATAAGCAAAATACTCTTTTCGAAAAACTCTAAGAGCAAATTAATTAGATCATTTTTTCTAATTGTTTTAATTGTTTCTTTATTAATAGTTTCATCAATATTTATTAACTCAATGTCTAAAGGAATAGCTTCTAAGTTTTCACTCCTTGTTAATGGTGATGTAGAAGTTTATACAAACGATGATCTACTAAAAAAGTATGACTTTATCGAATCAACTACTACTGTGGCTACTGTTACATCTTTAATTTACGGTAAAGAAGATACACAGATATCAATTCTTAAAGCTGTAGAAGATTCTTTTTTTGATGAAAAGCGTTTATCCTCCCTTCATCTTGAAAAAATAGATGTAGATACAACCCTTCCTACTATTATTGTTTCAAAACAAATAGCTAATATGCTTAATTTAAAGCTTGGGGAGCGAGCAGCTCTTATGTTAGCTCAAAATGAATCTAATTTGAGACCTAAGTTGGTTGTGGTAGAAGGAATTTATGATTCTGGTTATAAAGAAATTGATTTAAATTTATGTTTTATGAAGTTAGATGATTTAATTGGGATATATAAAGAAGATGTTAATTTGTACCAAGAAGTAATTATTAAAGATAATATAAGTTTAAATGAAGCAGTAGAGATTTTTAATGGGGATGATTACTTTTCAAGACCATGGTATGAAATTCAAGAATCAGTTTATAATAACATTCTTGTAAGTACCCAAAGCTTATTAATTGTTTTTATCGTTATAGCTTTACTTACAGGTTATTTTGTATCTTCTATATCTTCAGATTTAATAACAAAAGATCATAAAACAATAGCAACAAACAAGTTGTTAGGATTGAAGGATAAAACAATTAAAAGAAATTATTTTATTGCAGTAGAGTTATTTACAATACTTTCAACAATAATTGGTATATTTTTAGGAATATTAATAAGCAAAACCTTCCTTAATTTATTGGGTGGATTATCATTAGAAAACATCCCTTCTTTAAGTTGGTATTTGTTTGATTTCGATATAATAATTCCCATTAAAAACATTGCAATTATTGGTCTTAGTATAATAATTGTTTCTTTAGGAAGTGTATATTTAAGTTTAAGGAGAATTAAAAAAATAGAGATATTAGAACTCTTAAGCAGAGAGTAACGCTTGTTGCTATACTTATCTTATTTTTTTATAATACTATTATGGATTTTGAAGTTTTTATATTAGGAACTAGTGGAATGATGCCTTTACCTGGAAGATTTCTAACTAGTTCAATGGTAAGAAGAAAAGGGGAGTTATTCCTTTTTGATTGTGGTGAAGGTACTCAAGTATCTTTAAAAATGTTAAATCTCAAATGGAAAAGAATTAATAAAATTTTTATTTCCCATATGCATGCAGATCATGTAACTGGGCTTCCTGGAATATTGATGCTTTCTTCTCAAGTTGATAGAGATGAACCATTATATATTTATGGCCCTAAAAAATTAAAATCATACATTGATTCATCTAGAAGTATTTTAGATATGTACATTAATTATGAAATTATTTTCGTTGAAGTTAATGAAGGGGTGATAATTGAAAATGATGAATACACTGTTGAAGCTATAAAATTAAATCATACAAAACCTTGTTTTGGTTATATTCTAAGAGAAAAGGATAGACCTGGTGAGTTTTATCCTCAAAAGGCTATTGAGTTAAAAATTAAACCAGGGCCTGACTTTGGAAAATTACAAAAGGGTGAAGAAGTTGTAAACCCTGATGGTGTTACTATAACAAGTGATATGGTTATGGGAAGCAGCAGAAGAGGTAGATCTTTTAGCTACATTACAGACACACTATATTTAGATACAATTGCTGAAAAAATTAAAGATGTAGATTTGTTGCTTTGTGAGGGAATGTTTGAGGCTGGGATGGAAGATGTTGCAAAAGAGAAGAAGCACATGTGTGTAAATCAAGCAGCACAAATAGCAAAAGATGCAAATGCTAGAATGCTTGGTTTAATGCATTACAGCCCTAGATACAGTGATTTTGAGCTTAAAGCGTTAAAGCATCAAGCAAGAGCTATTTTCAAAAACACTGTCTTAACAAAAGACAGAATGATATTCGGCATACCAAATGATGGGGAAGCGATAGAAGTTACTAAAGAAAAGTATATTCACCGTAATACTACTAGAGTTAAAGTCTTACCAAAAACTTAACTCTTTTAGATTAAAGTTAAATTTAAAAAATACCTCTAAAGAAATTTTAAACTCTTTAGAGGTATTATTATTTAAAAGTAATAGAGAGAAGATTAATTCAAGTAAGCTTCGTTTATTAAAGTTCTAGCATCAAGCTGACGGTTTTCTTGACCAGCGTAGCCAACCCTTACTTCCTTGTTATCAAATAAATTAGCTTCTTCACTTAAGATATCATCTATACATTTTTTAGCCTTTTCTTTGCCTTCATATGGGAAGATGATTGCAGTATGACCATTTTCTGTTTCAAATGTATAAGTGTATGTTGGAAGTTTACTCAATAAGATGTCTTTAACATCGCCACTTAAAATATTTTCTTTATCAAATATCGCTATTGATAAGTCATAGTTGAAACCTTGTTGGATATTATCATTTAATTCAGAATCTAAAAAGTCTTCTAAGTTGTTTGATAAGTCACCTAAGCTGGTATCAAATAAATGGATGTTTTTAATATAATTAACAGCTTTAAGAGCTTCGCTTGAACTAAAGTTTTTAATAGCACTGTTAATTTCTTCATCAAAAGGTAAGCCCTCTTTTATAACAGGTTGTCCCTTATCTATATAATCTAATCCAGAGTGAATTTGATATTCACTATAAGCTTTTAATCTTTGTAAAGTATCCTTATTAAGATTATAAAGGGAAGCTAATTCTAAAGTATCTAGGGATGTGTTAATGTCATCTTCAGTGTATTTTGAAAGTCTGTCGAGAGTATCACAACTTAAACTATCTAAGGTGTCGAACTCTAAGGAATCTAGTCCCTTATTAATTTCTTCATCACTAAAGTCTAACAACCTATCTACAGTTTCAGAATTTACGTTTGGTAGAACAACTGAGGCGGGAACTTCAACTTTAGGAGCTCCATCATCAATATAATTTAGAGCTGTGTTTACTTGTTCTGCATTGTAGCAATTTAGTCTAATTTTGGTTTCATCATTTAAGCTATCCACAGTTGGTGAATCTAAAGAGTCTAACCCTTTATTAATTTCTTCATCATTAAAGTCTAAAAGTCTATGTACTGTTTCAGGATTTACATTTGGTAGAACAACTGAGGAGGGAACTAAAGCCTCAGGTGCTCCATCATCAATATAATTTAGAGCTGTGTTAACTTGTTCTGAATTATAGCAATTTAATCTAATTTTAGTTTCATCATTTATGCTATAAACTGTTGGTGAATCTAAGGAGTCTAAACCTTTATTTATCTCCCCATCACTGTAACTTGATAGCCTATTGATGGTATCTTCACTTAAATTTTCAATATTAGTTAAGTTTAATGCGTCTAATGATTTATTTATATCTTCGTCAGTAAAGTCTAACAATCTATCTATTGTTTCAACATTTAAGTTAGGGAGTACAACAGAAGCAGGAACTTCAACTTCAGGAGATCCTTCATCAATAAAGTCTAAGCCAGAGTTAACTTGGTCTATACTATAAGTGTTAAGTCTATTTAAAGTTTCTTCATTGAAATTATAAAGATTAACTGATTCTAGAGAATCTAGTGCTTTGTGTATGTCTTCATCATTGTAATTTGATAGCCTATCTAGAGTGTCACTGTTTAAATTATCTAGGTTTGTAAACTCTAAGGCATCTAAACCTTTATTTATCTCTTCATCAGTAAGTGTTAATAATCTATCTACTGTTTCAGCATCTACATTTGGAAGTACAATACTATTAGCATCTTTAACATCAGGAGCGCCTTCATCTATGTAATCTAAACCTACATTAACTTGAATACTATTGTATTCTTCTAATCTTAATTGTGTATCAGCATCTAAGTTATGGAATACTCTCGCATTTGGATCCTCTGCTTTTGGACTACCTAAGTGAATCCATTTAATAGCATTTGTTACTGTTTCATTATCTAGTAAAGAAAGAGAAAGAAGAGTGGTTTCATCAAGATGATCAAGGGATGCAAAACTTGTATTTCTAGAAATAAACTCTAAAGCTTGTAAAGCTTCACGTTGGGAAAGTTTTTTAATCTCTTGAACTGTTTCGTAATTTAAGTTTTCAAGAACTACTGAATTTTCAATAGGTAAGGGAGAACCGCTTTGTATCCATGATAGGGCTCTCTTTGCATCATTTTCAGATAAATTAAAAAGAGATGAGGTTAATACTTCATCGAAAGGAGATTCCACTTTATTGGAATATAAACTTGATTCATATTCATCAATAATTTTTATAACCTCAAAGTTGTTATATTTTTCAAATCTTTTTGCTAAGTCTTTATCTAAAGTATCTCTAAAAGTAATTGGTGGAGTTGCAGTTGTAAAGCTAGAATAATCTGCAATATCTAGAGGGTCATCATTAATTCTGTCAAATAATGGTGCATCATAACAGTTTTTTGGTAATAAATCGTCGTCATATTCTTCGTCTTCTCTTTTTGAGGCAATAAGAGAGCCAATTTCAATTAAAGCTAACCCAATTAAAATTGGTAGTAGATAAATTAAAAATTGATAGATATCTTGTGATTTTAAGTCATAAATAGGTACTAAATATTTTATAGATAAAAACCCTAAAGTAAGTAAAATTCTTATAGAA
The DNA here is from genome assembly GCA_964533775.1 of uncultured Spirochaetaceae bacterium. Lineage (GTDB taxonomy): Bacteria > Spirochaetota > Spirochaetia > Sphaerochaetales > Sphaerochaetaceae > Pleomorphochaeta. The sequence goes on from CAZHNE010000007.1 coordinate 24,324, forward strand.
AATATTATAGAAAATATTATATTTCTAGCATAGCCTGTTTGTTTTGACATTATTACCTCCAGCACACTCTTTACAATAATAAATGCACTTATTATTATTCATATTATATAGGAAGGCTTAACTCATGACAATAAAAAACTTTCAAATATTCGCAATATCAACGCTAATATGCTATTGTTTGCTCATTCTCCTGGTATCAGAGATGGGAATAATTCATTATAGTGAATATAAAAGAATTAATGAGGAAGAACAAACGATCAATTTAGCTCTCGAGGCAGAAATAGAGAGTTTAGTTATTGAAAAAAAGCAACTTCAAGAAGGCGATCAAGTCTTAGATTTAGCTTATGAGTTAGGTTATGTCAACAAAGGAGATAAGATTTTACACTTAGAAGAAACAAAAGATAAAAATATCCATAAAAGTTTAAAACCATCTATTGCTGAATTAAAACCAAATTCTAAATCTATTTTTTCAGGTTGGAAAAAGATTCATTTTTTCCTACTATCAATACCAATTGGTATTGCATTTACCATCGCTTATTTACTATTATCAAAAAAAATGGAGTAACATAATGTTTGAAGACAAATCTGAAGTATTATATTTGCAACAAGAGAGTGCTTTTGAAAGAACAGTTGAGCAGCTTAATGATAATAAAGTAATAGTTTTACCCTGTGATACTATTTATGGTTTGTGTGCAAAGATGGGAGAGAAGGGTGAGAGAGAATTAAAAAACATAAAAATTAGAGGTGATGAAAAACCTTTTCTTGTTTTATCTACCCTAAAGCAAGTGCAAGAATTGTGTGAAGTTCCTGATGATATATTAAAGCTTTGGCCTTGTCCTTTAACTGCAATATTAAATAAAAAGGATGGTGGCACATTAGCTGTTAGGGTTCCTTTGGATCCGTTTTTACAAGCTGTTCTTGAAAAGGTAGGCTCTCCAATTTATTCTACTAGCATAAATGTAACTGGAAGAGCTTCCTTAACAAATATTGTTGATATTATTTTAACTTATAAAGACCGTGTTCCTACCTTTATTGTTGATAGCGAAAAGCAAGGAGAAACTCCCTCTACTTTAATTGATGTTACAAAAAAACCGTACAAAATTATGCGTCAAGGTCAGTACATTGTCCCTAAAGATTTATTACAATAATATTTCCACCTAAAATAGGTGTAATTAAAAAATTAATCCTTAAAACTATATTAAACATCGAGCTTCCATATAATATCGTTTTTCATTTGCCTCTCCCATAGAAAAAGTTTTTCTAGGCAAGGCTTTATCTTTAATTATTGCATTAAAAAAAGACTCTTTAGGAATATGGGGCATTAATAAAGCTATATTATTATCCTTTTTACCTAAGCTTACTGTGTCACTAAAGCCGTGAATATAGTCTAAAGTACATAAGTTTTTTTCAACAATTTCATCAAGAATTAATTGAATTGTTCCTGCTGCAATAGTAGCTTTTGGATCGATTAATTTATACAGTAAAAAACCATTTTCTTTTGAAGCAAAACCAAAGGTTTGCCCCTCAACTTCTTCAATTTTTTCTTGTAATTCGTTTTCGTTACTACAATTAAAAATTTCAAAATCTCTACAATATTTTTCTAATAAAGTTTCAAATTCTTCTTTAGTAAAGTTAAAAAGAACCCTATGAATAGGTTCAAATTCTAACCCCTCATCGTGTATATTTTCAATTTCTACAAGAGCAAATCTTGCTGGATGATTTTCTATTTCCTCATCGCTTAAATCTTTCTTAATATCTTCCCAGCAACTTTTAGCAGTAGCTAAAGAATGGTTACCATCACCCATTGCAAATAAAAGAGGGTTTTCTTTATCTAAAGATTTATATAAAACTTCTAAAGCTAAAGAAATACTTTCAAATGCTAAGTTGTCGTTAATTAAATATCCTTGAACTTTTCCACCATTTTCCATTAAAGTAGTGTCATAAATTTTTTTAAAAGATGAAATACTTTTAGTAAATGGTTCAATTAAACTTCTTTCTTCATCATTTATTAAAACCATAATATGTGGAATTTCTAAAGGTGCATTTTTACGTATTTTCTTTCTAGGAGGTATTCTAGAGAGGATAGTTCCTTCAGTTGCTCTTATTAAGGAAGTAGAGTCTGCACTGTAATCATACTTTTCTAAGTCTAAAGTACCAATTAATCCCCAACGACAAATATCTTTAAAACTTCTTTTAACAAGTACAAAACAGTTTTTATACCTTTCAAAAAGGTTATCTTCTAGATACTTTTCCATATTACAGTTAATTTTTTCAATAAACTCTTCTTCATTACCATCATCTAAAAACACTTCAGGATATATTAAGTTTAATGAACTAGGATCATTTCCAACAAAAGTTTCAACTCTTTTCCAATATTCTCTATCTGAAGTAAATTGATCACAAGCAACAACCGCCCAACGTTCTAGTGAAACTCTTTTTTTTGGAATTAAAATATCTGCTGGTTGAAGAGCAAGAGAATGTAATCTTTTTAAAGCTGAAGGCATAAATTTCCCCTTAAATATTGACAATTTTTATTTATATTACATTACTTGTTTTACTTTTACAACAGGAACATTCCTTATAAATTACATAAGAAAATAGTAATAAAGGATGAAATTATGGGATGAAATTTGAAAAAAACCGTTTTAATTGTTTCTAAATAGGACAATATCTATTATTATATACTCAAAATATAAAGACAAGGATGAGAGTATGAGAGCTATTATAGTTACTAATGGTAATGCACCATTATATCTTCCTTCAGATTTTACAAACAAGAGCGATTTAATAATCGCAGCTGATGGTGGCTTGGAAGTTGTTGAAATATTAGGGTTAGATTGTGATATAGCTATAGGCGATTTTGATTCACTTAAGAATTTAAAACTATTAGACAACGTAAAGTTTAAAAAATTTGATAAAGATAAAGATGCTTCAGACACTGAATTAGCTATCTCCTACGCTAAAGAAAAAGGTTGTGATGAATATGTGCTCATTGGTGGTGGTGAAGGCCGTATGGATCATCTGTTGGGCATTTGGAGTGTGTTTAAAAAGTATGGACCTCCATCTTGTTGGTTAACTAGAAAAGATGCTTTGTATTTAGTTGAAGGTAAGAAAGTTTTTAAAACAAGTATAGGTGAAACAGTTAGTATATTAAATTCAGTTATTGGCACTAAAGCAACTGTCACTTGTGAAAAGTTAAAATGGCCTTTAGTAGATTATGATATTACAAGCGACCGCTTTTCTCTATCTAATACAGCAAAAAATGGTATATTAGAGGTGGATTGTACAGTAGGTAGTGTCTTTGTTTGTTTCTTAAGACCAAGGGAAGAGTTTTAAATGCTAGAATCAAGGCGAGTTTTAGAATTAGGAAATAGAGTTCACTGGTACATTCTATGGCTTAATGTTGGTGTATTTTTATTTTATAACTTAGGATTAATTTACGACATAAATAGTGAATATATGATGTTTGTTTCTAGAATCCTTGCTATGTTTTTATTATTCGCTATTGTTTTTGGTATTTGGATTACAGTTTATTCAATAGCAATATATTTTAATGATAAAATATTTCCAACAAGAATAGTCATTATAAATACTTTAAGAGTTTTATTAGTGGTGATAATTGATGTAAGCTATTCATTTATTGCAAATATTGCAGGTAAAACAATAATTATTTAAAAGAGGATATATGGACAGGGTTAGTGCATTACGTGGAGCAACAACAGTTGAAAATGACAATATAATAGAGATAGACAAAAGTGTAAAAGATCTCTTTGAAAAACTAGTCGAGTATAATAATTTAAAAGAAGAAAACATAATTAGTGTAAACTTTACTATTACTTCTGATTTAAAAAGTAGAAACCCCGCTGCATCTCTAAGAAAGGCTAATTATTGTAGTGATACAGCCCTTTTTTGCTCTCAAGAGCCAGAAGTTGACGGTATGATGGAAAAAGTAATTAGAGTTTTAATCCTTTGTTATAGGGATAAATCAAAACTAAGACACGTTTATTTAAAGAGAGCTGGAAAATTAAGAATAGAATATAGTGTTGAAAGTTAA
>CAZHNE010000008.1:0-9543 GCA_964533775.1 uncultured Spirochaetaceae bacterium
TAACACTAATATAACAGATTAGTTACTATTTTTAAACAAAATAGTCGGCCAAATGGCCGACTTAATACTATAAATTAATTTTTTATTACTAAATTACTTTATTCTTTTTTCAGCAGCTTCTAATAACTCAGCAAGCTTAGCACTTGGGTTTTCAAATTTTGCTAATAAGATCATTGCAGCAATTACGTATGGTTTATAACTTGCTTCTTTGTAAAGTGGAATAATATATCTGTCAAATACGGATGCTTCTACTTCACCTTCATCACAAGAAACACCTGTAATATCTGCTGGTAAACAGTGCATGTATAAAGCTTCACCATTTTTAGTTAACTTCATCATATCTTCAGTACAAGTCCAATCTTTAAATTTAGCGTTTGATAGTAAACATTTTTCTTCAAGAGTTTCTAATTCATCAAACTTCTTATCTTCAACAAGTTGTGTTCTTTCTTCCATTATATGGAAAGGAGCCCAGCTCTTTGGATATACAATGTCAGCATCTTTAAAAGCTTCTTCCATTGAAGTAACTTTCTTATAAGAACCACCGCTCTTTTTAGCGTTTTCCGCAGCTACTTCTTCTACTTCAGGCATTACTTCATAGCCTTCTGGATGTGCTAAAACAACATCCATACCAAATCTAGTAAATAAGCCAATGATACCTTGAGGTACTGATAAAGGTTTACCATAAGAAGGACTATAAGCCCAAGTCATAGCAACTTTCTTACCCTTTAGGTTTTCCACACCACCAAACTCATTAATCACATGAAGCATATCTGCCATTGATTGTGTTGGGTGATCAATATCACATTGTAGGTTAACTAAAGTAGGTCTTTGCTCTAATACACCATCATCAAAACCTTCTTGAACAGCTTCAGCTACATTCTTTTGGTATGTATAACCTTTTCCAATATACATATCATCACGAATACCAATAACATCAGCCATAAAACTAATCATATTAGCTGTTTCACGAACAGTTTCTCCGTGTGCAATTTGACTTTTTTCTTCATCTAAGTCTTGAACTGTTAAACCTAGCATGTTACAAGCACTTGCAAATGAGAAACGGGTTCTTGTTGAATTATCACGGAAAATGGAAATTCCAAGACCACTATCAAAAACCTTAGAGGAAATATTATTTTCTCTTAGTCCACGAAGAATCTCCGCGGCCTTAAATACTGCCTCAATTTCATCATCACTTTCTTTCCAAGTGTGGAAAAAATCATTTAGGTACATGTTTTTTGTATCAAGAGCACCTAACTCTTTAATCATTTGCTTAATTAAAGCCTTATCCTTTTTCATAAGAGAATCTCCTTAAGATTATATATTTTATGAGTGTACTATATCACGTACACTCATAAATGTAAAGATTTTGTTGCGCTTTGTTGCAACATATTATTTTATTTTACCTAATTCTCGTAAAATCTTCTCAGGTGTAAAAGGCCAGCTTCTACACCAAACACCAACAGCATCGTTAATAGCTATTGCTATAGCAGGAGCTGCTCCGTTTGTTGCAATTTCAGATATTGATTTAGCACCATAAGGTCCTTCAACATCATTAATATCAATCAACTTAACTTTAAAATCTTCAGGCATTTCAGTAATCATTGGAGCACAATATCCAGTAAAGTTAGCATTTAATGCTTCGCCATCTTCATTATATTCAAGTCCTTCATACAGTGAGTGGCCAATTGATTTTAAGACAGCACCATAAATTTGACATTCTGCTAATTCAGGGTTGATAGGTGTTCCAGCATCTTGTAATGCGTAGAATTTTTGAACATCAACTTCACCGGTTTTAGTATTTACAGCAACTTGAGCAAAGTGTGCTCCGTATGGGATAGAGTTCACCATAGTTGTAAAAGAACCTTTACCCATAAGTTGTCCGTTACCTGTGCCAGAGAGAGCTGTGTGGCAAAGTGTACCATAATCAAGTTCAGCTTTAGTTTTAGAGCTAACCACTTTTCCAGGATATTCTAAGTAAAGATCTTTTTCATCTTCTTCCATTTGGAAGGCAGCTTCTTTAATAACTGCTTTTACTAAGTCTTCTGTTGCAATTCTAGTTGCATTTCCTGAGAAATAAGATCCACTAGAAGCATAAGCTCCTGTATCAAAAGTAGTTGAATCAGTATCACCACTAGTAACAGAAATCTTATCTAGAGAAACTTTTAAAAGTTCTCCAACAATTTTTGCACTAATAGTATCTAATCCTGTACCTAAGTCTGCACCACCACTAAATAGCTCAACAGAACCATCACTAGTTAATTTTATCCAAGCGTTAGAATGATCTAATCCAGGTAAACCGGAACCTTGTTGAATAATTGCAAAACCTTTTCCGATCTTCCAATCAGGATCTTGAGATCTTTCTTTTATATCCCATTTAATCATCTTGGCGCCTTCGTCAATTGCTTGACGTAAACCACAAGATCCAACAGGAACTACATTACCTTCTCTTCCTTCACCTAAACCACGAAGAATTTCTAACATATATCCTTCTTCAATATGGTTTTTCTTTATTACATCAAGATAATCTAATTCTAGTTCCTTTGCTAATTCGGCAATAGTACACATCAATGCGTATGTTCCCTTAGGAGCACCATAACCTTGGTACGCACCAACCATCGCTATATTAGTATAATATGTAACTACATCGAATCTCATATTATCAACTTTAAGTAATGGAAGCACTTTTGAACAAGCATTCATAGGAACAGTTAGACAGTGTTGGCCGTAACAACCAGTATTTGCTTCTACTAGCATATCAATAGCTGTAATACTACCATCTTTTTTTCCACCTAATTTGACTTTAATTTTCATTGGGTGACGAGTAGCTGAAGTTAAGAATTGTTCTTCTCTATTGTTTGTATAGAAAATATCTAAACCAGTATCCCATACTGCATATCCAACTAGATCTTCAACAGTAACGTCTTGTTTAGATCCATAACCACCACCCACTCTTTCTTTTATTACTCTTACTTTATTGTGAGAAATGTCACAAATACGAGCAACTATACGTCTTACGTGAAATGGAACTTGAGTAGAGGTGTGTAAAACTAATCTACCTAAATCAATTCTACCAAAACAAACTGAATACTCTAAAGGTGTACATTGGATTTGATTAGTTCTATAAGTTCTTTCTATAACACAGTCAGCTTCTTCAAATGCTTTATCAACATCACCTATTTGTCCCTTTGCTTCAGAAGCAATATTCTTCTTTAGTTGTGAGTGAATAGGGAATGGATAGTGAACAATACCATCACGGGGATCAACATCTTTGTTTAGTTCGTCTAAATTCTCAGGAGCACCAGAGCCAAACGAGATTTTACTGTTATGAATAATTGGAGCATCTTCAGCTTGCGCATCTTCAACTGTTAAAACAGGTTTTAATACTTCATACTCAACCTTAATTAAATCTCTAGCTTTTATAGCTGTTTCTAAATCTCTAGCTACAATACCTGCTACTCTATCTCCTACCATTCTAACTTTTTCATTAAACAGTCTCTTATCATGTGGAGACGGTTCAGGAGCGCCTTGCCCTGCATGCGTGTAGTGAGTTTGAGGAGTATTTAAATGTGTATATATTTTAACAACACCATCAACAGCTTCAGCTTCTGAAGTATCAATGTTTGTAATATAAGCATGAGCATAAGGAGATCTTAAAACTACTAATGAGTGAGCATGTTCAGTAACTTTATCTTCAGTAAAACATTTTGCACCAGAGACTAAGGAAGCCCCGTCAATTTTACTTATATTTTTACCAATATATTTTAAGTGATCTCTATACTCAGTAGCAATTTTTGTTTTATATTTACCAAAATCTCTTAATTCTGTTGCTAGTTGAACAGCTAGATAGTAGTTTTCATACCCTGCATCACGAACAAAGATTGAAGATAAAACATCTTTAATTTGCTCTTTAGTAGGATTTTCAATTCTTTCTAATAACCAAGTTAAAAGTAATGCTGCAGCTGGAGCATTATAAGCAGATTGAACAATACCTGCATCAATCATAGCTTGTTGAACAAAGTTTAAGTTTCTTACATTACCAAGGCTTTCAGCTGTTCTAATTTCTTTTCCTTCCACTTGTAAAGGAGAAATAAGGTTTGCAAAAGCTGGAAGGTCATTAAGAATAATTGTGTCAGTTCCAGCATAACCTTCTGCGTTATCACTATCTCTAACTGTATTATATCCAGCTTTAAATAAGGCTTCTCTAAGTGTCATACCTTTTTTATAGCTTAATTTTATATCTTTTCCATTAATTTTACATTTAACAAAATCCATTATTTTGTTCCTCCTTTTGCTATATCGAACATTTGAGCCACTGCAACAGAAGTAATATAACGTTTGTATGATGCTGTGCCAGATAGATCGTCTTTTGCATTAATAGCATTTGCAACTGCAAACTCAACATCAGCACTGGAGCTGAATGCCCCACTTTCAATAGCATTTTCAACATCAATAAATCTTTCTATGCCTGATCCTTGTATTGCTGCAAAAACTCTAACTTCTTCTAATGCTTTGTTTTCAACTTTTGCTCCAAATGAAACACAAACAGCGGAGTTAGCATGAGCTGTTTTTGAGAATCTTCTTGATAGGACAATTCTTTCTTCTTTAGGTAATATAACGGCAACTAAAAGTGTACTAGAGAAAGATTCATGGTTAGAATGATATTCTCTTATTGGTAAATTATCTTCAGTAAATACTCCATCAGAAGTTAAACCTGAGGTTACCAACCTAGCTTTTGCTGCAAGTAGTGTTGGCATAAGGTATGAATAATCGCTTCCAACTGCTAAGTTACCACCAATTGTAGCACTGTTTCTTAAAGTTCTTGATGCACAAAACTTAGCTGCTTCTTTAAGGTACTCAGGGATATCTTTAGAATCTATTAAAGCTTGTAGGGTTACACAAGCTCCAATTTTTACCCCTTTTTCAGTTACTTCAATTTTATCAAGGCCTAAACCTTCAAGGCTTATACCACCTTCGTACTTTGTCTTCGAATGAAGACGATTGATATCTGTGCCTCCTGCATAAAAGGCATAATCTGGATTTTCTTTTTTCTTAAGTAATGCGTCTTTAACATCTTTAACTTTTAATAAATATTTTATCATTATTTGATTACTCCCGCTCTTTTGAGCAAATTCTCACTAACTTCTCTTCCTTTTTTAGCAAGTTCACTTTCATCGTATCCGACAAGACGACCATCATCAACTACAATCTTGCCATTAACAATAGTATATGAAGTATTGTGATTAGTTCCACAGAATAATAGAGAAGCTGTGCTATCGCTATGAGAGCCAGCATATGGCAATGTTGATACATCAAATATTGCCATATCAGCTTGCCATCCCTCTTCTAATAGACCTACTTTATCGAAACCAAGCATTTTGGCTCCATTTAGTGTTCCCATTTTAAATATGTCTGAAGCTGTAACTGCTGCTGCTCCATTTTTTACTCTTTGTAAAAGTAAAGCATTTCTTAATTCACCTAACATATCAGAACTATCGTTACTTGCAGATCCGTCTACCGCAATACCTACGTTAATACCTAATTCTTTCATTTCTTTTACTCTACAAATCCCACTTCCTAGTCTCATGTTACTAGAAGGACAGTGAGCAATATTTGAATTGGTTTCCCGTAAATATTCTAACTCTTTGTCATTAAAATGTATGCCATGTGCAAAGAAAACATCACTACCTACCATGTTACATTCTTTCATTAATTCTACTGGTCTACACCCATACATTTCATTACAGAAATCTGCTTCATCATAAGTTTCACACAAGTGTGTGTGAATTCTAGCTCCATATTTTCTAGCTAATTCACAAGATTTTATCATAACCTCTTTTGTTACAGAAAAAGGTGAGCAAGGAGCTAAAACTATTTTATGCATTGCATCTCCACCTTCTTGGTGGTATTGCTTAATACATCTTTCGCTATCTTCAAGAATCTCTTCTGTAGTTTGAACAACAGAATCAGGAGGTAATCCTCCATCTTTTTTAGAAAGGCTCATAGAACCACGAGTAGGAGAAAACCTCATTCCTAATCGATCCGCTGCTTCAAACTGAAGTCCCATTAAATCACCTTTAAATCCTCTTGGATATAAATAATGGTGATCAGTTGTTGTTGTACAGCCTGTCTTTAATAATTCTCCTATAGCTAGGCAACTACTGGTATAAACTGCTTCTTCATCTATATGCTTCCATATATCATATAGATAAGTTAACCAATCAAATAACTCTGCATTTTGAACCGCTGGGAGGTTTCTTGTCAAAGTTTGATAAAAATGATGGTGTGTGTTTACCATTCCTGGAATTACAACGTGATTAGAACAGTTTATAACCCTATATGAGGAATCAATTTTAGCATTTCCTTCTCTGTATATCTTTTTAACTTTGCCATCTTCAATTAATAAATCAGCACCGGAAAGTGATGGTTCATCAAAATTTGTTTGAAGACAATGTATATCTCTCAATAAAATTTTGTTAGACATTTTTTACTCCTCGTATTTTCTATCTATAAGCTTTAATTAAATAAGGCTTCCTTGTCAATTATAACATCTTATTCTAAATAAACAAATATTATGTTTGACGCAACAAAGCCGTAGCATACGCCACGGCTGTAAGTCGCTTTAGTCGAAACTACTCTTGTAAGTGATATGGAAGCATTGCGTAGAATGCTGCACATATTTCTAAGTCTTTTACACGTGTAATTTCATTAGGTGCATGAGCTTGATCTTCATCACCAGGACCAAAACCAATTGCTGGAATCTTATGACGACCAGTTGTCGCTACACAGTTTGTGGAGAAAGTCCATTTGTCAACAACAGGAGCTTCGTCATACAATTCTTTATAAGCTGTAATACCAGATTGTACAATTGGATGCTCTTCAGGAATTTTCCATGTTGGGAAGTATAATTCTTGTGAATATTCTTTCTTAGTCCAACCAACTTTTTCATAGTTAGGCATTTCAACAACGATATCTTCTTTTTTATCGCCAGTTGCTTTTGAAATATATTCTAATACTTGGGCCATTGCTAATTCTGCATCTTCACCCCATGTTAATCTTCTGTCTAAATATAACATTGCATAGTCTGAAACTGCACATTGTGAAGGTCCGTGTACATCCATTTGAGTAACTGTTATAGTTCCTTTACCTAAGAACTTATCATCGTCTGGTAATAAATCTTCGTTAAGTTGTTCAATAGCTAATGCTGCACGAGCTGCTTTATAAGAAGCACTGATTCCTCTTTCTGGAGCACTACCGTGACAAGAGACACCTCTTAGGATAACTCTAATTTCCATACGGCCACGGTGACCACGGTATAATCTACAAGAAGTAGGTTCTGTTGAAACTACATAATCTGGTTTAAAGTTTTCTTCTTCAATTAAATACTTCCAGCACATACCATCACAGTCTTCTTCCATAACAGTAAATGTAAAATATACTGTATATTCGCCATCATATCCTAATTCTTTTAAGATACGACCAGCTGTAATCATTGATGCAGCTCCACCTTTTTGGTCTGAAGTACCACGGCCTAAAACTAAACCGTCTTTGATTTCACCAGAGAAAGGATCGAATTCCCAGTTATCAATGTTTCCAACTTCAACAGTATCGATATGAGCATCAAATGCAATTGATTTAGGACCATTACCTACTCTACCAATAACCGAGCCTAGCCCATCAATTCTGACATCGTCAAATCCTGCTTCTTTACATAATTCAACGATTAGACGACATACATCTTCCTCTTGGCTACTGTAACTTTTCACTTTAACCATTTTAGAAAGATTTGTTGCTGTGTAGTCAGAGTACTCTGCTGCTTTAGCTAAAATTTTTTCTTTTATTGTCATTTATTTTCTCCTTGGCTATTAGCCATATTTTATTTTTTTATTTTTATTATGGGGCTAAAGTATCAACTTTTTCCCAAACTCTTTTTGCTACTTCACTAGCTTTTTTATAAATTTCATCAACATCAATACCAACAAATTCTCTATTACTAAAAACCATTTTACCGTTAATCATAACTGAATGAACGCTGTTGGAGCTCATACCCCAGATAAAGTGACCTGCGGCATTATCGCTAACTAATGGTGTTGGACTCTTATAATCAAGCAATGTTAAGTCAGCTTTATAACCTTCTTTTACTTGCCCATATTTGCCATCGAAATAAGTTGAAATTAAATCGTTTCCCCTGTTTAGAGCATCTACAAAATTATTTGGCCACCAAATTCCTTTTTGAGCTCGGTGTTCAAAAAATGCTATTTTTAACTCTTCAAACATATTACCGCCACATCCATCTGTACCAATTATTAACTTGTCAATTAATGGTAACTTATGGTTGTAACCAATTTGATTATTCATATTACTTCTTGGATTGTGAGCAAAGAAACATTTATGGTTGTTTAAGGTTTTAATTTCATTTTCGTTTAAATAAATTCCATGAACTAATAAACTGTTTTCACTTAACAAGTCAAAATCTTCTAATCTAGCTATAATATCTTTACCATACATATGGTGAGAATGAATTTGATCGTATTCACCTTCAGCTACGTGTATGTGAATTCCAGCACCTGTAGTTTTACAAGCTTCACTTATTAACTTTAGTCCTTCATCAGGAATAGTAAATGGAGCGTGACCACCAATCATTGCCTTAACCATATCAGAAGTTCCACTTGTTGCAAAGTCATAATTTTCTTGCACCCCTGCTTCTACTTCTTTCATTCCGCCATTTCTGTCAGTAACTTCATAGCAAGTAATTCCTCTTAGGCCTACTTCTTCCATACCTTTTTTAATAGTAGAAAGAGATCCTTTTATATAGTTAGGACTTGCATGGTGATCAACAACGCTTGTAGTTCCTGCAGCTATTGCATCTAAAGAACAAATTAAAGAAGAATAGTAACAAGCTTCTTCATCTAATGCTCTATCTAATCTCCACCACCACTCTCTTAATATTTGAATTAAGTCTGTTTGTGGTCCTGCATTAACGAGCATCCCTCTTGATAAACCACTGTAGTAGTGATGATGAGAGCAAACATTACCTGGCATTAAGGTTTTACCTTTACCATCAACAATTGTTGCTTCATTAGCTTCTAAGTTTTTACCAATACGGGCGATAGTATCGCCCTTAACTAGTACATCAACATCCTCTAACACCTTAAAAGGCGCTTTAGTCTGCATTATTCTAACATTTTTAAATAGTGTATCCATTTTATAACCTACTCTTCAACATCGCCTAAAAGGTAACTATATGATAAGAAGATTTCTTCTATAATAGCTGCAACTTCGTCAGTTACACCCTCATCTCCCTCTAGCATACCTTGTCCATTAATTTCACATTCATAAAGCTTTTCATCTAATCTAATTACAATATCAGATCCTTCCACTATGAACCCTGGATTTGTTGAATTGCTAAAATCATCTTTTCTTGAGAATAGAGTAAATTTCTCTTTATAAGGAGCTTGATCATATGGACAGAAAGTTCCACAGTTTCCACATTCGTTACAAAAAGCATCAAGGTGAACAATTTGGAAAGGATCTTCAAATACTCCA
>CAZHNE010000008.1:9643-14694 GCA_964533775.1 uncultured Spirochaetaceae bacterium
ACATTACTCTTTTTAACTCTTAATTCTTTGAAATATTCATCTTCTTGAGCAGTTAATTCTTCAATGTTGATTTCTTCATGTTCTTCATGTTCTTCATCATCAAACTCAAAATCATCATCAAAATCATCTTCATCAAAATCTTCTAACACTTTATCAATACAAGCTTCTACAGCTTTTCTAGCTGAAGCAATACATTTTACAATAGTTGAAGGACCAGTTGTCATATCTCCAATATAATAAACATCTTCTATTTGAGATTCTAATGTTTCTTTATCGAAAATAACTTTTCCTCTCTCATCAACAGGCAAGCCATAGTAATTAATGTCATCCTTATCAACGTGAGAAGCAATTGCTGTAATAATATTATCACAATCAATTTGGAATGTTTCATCTGTAGCAATAGGTCGTCGTCTGCCAGACGCATCTTCTTCACCTAATTCCATTTTAGCTAATGTTACTTTACCATTCTTATATTCAACTGGATCAACTAATAGTTCAAATTTAATTCCATCTTCTAAAGCAGCTTCATATTCTTCTTTATCAGCTGGCATTTCAACTAAACTTCTTCTGTAAACAATAGTTACATCTTCAACACCTTCAGTGCGAAGGGCTGCTCTAGCTGTATCAATAGCTACATTACCTGCACCTAATACTGCAACATGCTTACCAAGAGTTGCTTCATCGCTACCCCGCCTATGAGCTCTTAAGAAAGGTAAAGCTTCTCTAACAAAACCTTCTTCTGCTCCAGGGAGTGAATAAGGATTATCTTTTTCTGTTCCTAAACCAAAGAAAATATAGTCAAAACCAGCTTTTTTAAGAGTTTCAATTTTTGTTTCTTCTTTAGTTGCTTCAAATTTAAACTCTACACCGTGTGCTTTAATAAATTCAACATCACTATCAACTGCTTCTTCAGGAATTCTAAAGGTTGGAACAACGTTCATTACAACACCACCAGCCTTCTTCTCTTTCTCAAATACAGTTACCTGGAAGCCAGAACGTGCTAAGAACATAGCTGCTGATAAACCAGCTGGACCAGCTCCTACAATTGCTGCTTTAATATCTGACTTTTGGGTTGGTCCTTCCCACATTTCTTTAAATTCTTCAAATCCATTTTCAACAGCTTGTTTTTTAATCTCACGAATTTTAACACTGCCTTCGTAATCCATTCTTGTACAATGAAGTTGACATTGGTGGTCACAAATAATTCCTGTTATATAAGGAAGAGGGTTTTTTAAGTATATTACTGCTAAAGCATCTGCATATCTTCCTTCTCCCATTAGAGCAACATAATCTGGAACATCTTGATGAATAGGACATGCTTCTACACAAGGAGCAACATAACAATCTGTTAATGGTAAATCTTCATAAACTTTAACTTTGTCTGTTCCTCTAAATGCTTTGTTTAAGTATTCACTCTCTAAACTTTTAGCAGCTAATTTGTTTAACTTTTCTACATCAACTTTTTCCATGTCCCAAGTTGAGCTTCTATCTAGTATATTAGCCATTTGAAGCATTCTACCGTATCCACCTGGGTGTAATAAATCTGTAGCAACAGTAATTGGTCTAATACCAGTTTCAAAAATGTCATTAATTGTTAATGCGTTTGCACCACCTGAATAAGAAACAGGTAACTCTCCATCAAATTCGGTTGATAGTTTAGCTGCAACATTAATAGAAAGAGGCATAAGAGCTCTTCCGCTCATGTACATTTCATCCCCTGGTAACTCGCCTTGATCATTAACTGAGCCTAGGGTGTTTGTTAATTTAACACCAAAACCTCTCTCTTCTTTTTTTGCCAAGTCGACTAATCTATGTAACATGCTAACAGCATCATTATATTGCAAATCATTATCGAAAGAAGCTTTTGATAGGTGTAAATAATCATAACCAAGATTATCTAAAATATTTCTTACTTTGTCATATCCTAATAAGGTTGGGTTTAATTTTACAAATGTATCAATTTTCTTTTCTGTAATTAAGTAACTACAAATAGCTTCAATCTCTTTTGGTGGACATCCGTGCATTGTACTAAGTGTTACTTGCTCACAAATTTTTGGTGAAATATTATCAACTAATTTATCAACCAAATTTTCTTCTAAGCCAGCAAAAGGAGTACCAGAGAATAATTCACCGTCTTTTAAAATTGAATTTAATTCTTCTAAATATTCTTTGAAGCGTTCATCTTTAGTGGCATCCATCATTGAGTTAATAAAGGTTTGCATTCTTTCAGTTTTAATACCTTCTAAATCATACCCAACACTCATGTTAAATATAAAGGATGGTTCTTTTACTTCACCTTTATTAAATAATGCTTCTATAAAATGACAAAGGATCCAACCCTTTGCATATTCATCCCACGCTTTTTCTAATGTATATTCAGTAGACCACTCTACATTATAACCTTCATCTCTAGCATCAATACAAGGTTTTGGAATTTCAAGGGTGTCCATAATTTGAACAGTCTTTAATTCGATAAAACGTGCACCTGCTAAATAACTTGTTATTATATTTTGAGCTAATTGAGTATGAGGTCCCGCTGCTGGTCCAACATAAGTAGCACAATTTTGGTTAAAAACCTTGCCTTGTTTTTTGCCCCTGTTTACAAAAAACTGTTCTTTATCTAATGAAAAAATTGACTTGTGGTTTTTATACTCACCTAATATTCTATTTACTAATTCCCCAAAGGGAACCGGTCGCATAATATCTCCCATAAATAACTCCTATGATTTTTAAATTAAAGCTAGAAAAATCAAACTAGCCCACATCCATTGTAATAAGAAATCTTGCGTTGTCAACATTTTTCTGCAACAAATTGCAACATAGTAGATTATAAGGGTTTTATTTAGGGGGTTAACATTTGTAAACAAGCATACTTAAAGTGGTTTATTATTAAATGAACTTTGTAGAAAAGAACAAAAGAATATATTGTTTTCCTTCTGCCACAGAAGTATGTTAATTAATTTAACTTTTTATAGTTATACAAATTTAAAAATTTTAAGTTTTATTTTTTCTCAACTTCAACTATTTTAGTTAATACAATTACAATTAGGGAGAAAACTAAAACCATTAAAGGAAGGAAAGAGTATCCAAGTCGTAGCATTATTATACCAATAATTGGAGGCATGAAAGCGGAACCTAAGTAGGCAGTTGCCATTTGCTGTCCGATTATTTTAGAGCTAAATGCAGAGCCAAATCTACGTGGAGTTCTATGAATCATAGATGGATATATTGGAGCAAAGCCAAATCCAATTAATAGCACACATAGAACTGATAAGTTGCTATTAATATTTAAAAACATTATAAAAGCTGCAATGGCTGATATAACTGAACTTAAATAAATCATGTTAGCAATACCAACTTTTTCAGAAATAATTCCTGATAAAACTCTACCACCTGTTATACCAATAAAAAACATTGAAGCAATTCTTGCACCCATAGCTGGGTTAAAATATAGAAAGTTTACACTATAAGTTGAAATCCATACAAACATTGAAGATTCAGCTGCACAGTAAAAAAAGAACGATAACATTGCTAAGTATGCGGTCCACTCTCTAGAAGTACCTTTTATAATATTTCTTGCTGCTTCTCCATTTTCTAATGCTTTAATATCTTTTGTTTCTGTTTTATCAAATTTCTTAATAAAAAATACTTGTATAATAGCAAGAAATAGTTGAAGGGTTGCAATTAATCTATAACCAAACTGATAATTATTGGAGGATAATCCAATACTTAGTATTAATGGACCTAAAGTTGCACCAAGTCCCCAAAATGCATGTAAATAAGACATGTGATTTGCTTTATAATGAAGGGAAACGTAGTTATTCAAAGCAGAGTCTATTGCTCCTGCTCCCAAGCCTAAAACTATTGATAAAGGTATCAGCATTAAGAAAGAAGAGGAAAATGAATAACCAAATAGGGCAAAAGATGTTAGTAGTGTTGAAAAAGCAATTGTTTTTCCAGTTCCAAATGTTTTATTCAACCACATTGCAGAAAGAGAAGAAACTACAGTCCCCATGCATGTGATAAATGATAATATGCCAGCATATTCAGTCGGAACATTTAGCACCGAATGAAGAATTGGCCAAGCGGATCCTAATAAACTATCAGGCAAACCCAATGAAATAAAAGTTATATAAACAACTAACAATAATACAGTCATCTCTTAAGCTCTCTTTAAAGTCAATATTATGTTGATATTATAATATCTAATATTTTTAATCTACATTAAGTATTATACAAAGACTACACTTTTTAGCTCAGAAGCTAAAAAATATAACTCATTTATTTTCATATCCTTCTACAAGGACTAAATCTCAAAATTTCTTTTTACAAGGTTTGGTAAATTGTTAATGTGAAAAATTATATAGAAAACCAACAATTATATGTTATAATATAAAGAGCGACTCTTCTTAATAATCACAAAAAAAAAGGTTGAGTTGACTTTTTAATAAAATATACTATGTATGCCTTTATGAGCATATTATTTAATTTAGAAGGATGTATTAAAATGCGTTTTACTTACGAATGTAATGATTGTAAAAGAACTTTTGAAACTGACAAGGTTGTTTATCAATGCCCTCAGTGTTCAAAAGAGCAAGAACCTAACACTTTTCCAAAAGGAAATTTAATTGTCAGATTAAACAAGGATGATGCAGCTAAACTAAAAGAGAAAGATCATGTTACTATGTATGATTTCTTCCCATTTGAAGTTCCTGATAAGGATGTCTATCCTGTAGGAGGCACTCCGCTAGCTCGACCAAAAAGATTAGCAAAAGAATTAGGATTAAGTAATTTAAGTTGCAAATTAGACGGTTCTCTTCCTTCAGGTTCTTTTAAAGATAGAGCATCTCAGTTAATTGCAGCACAAGCTTTGCATTATGGTATGGATAAAATAGCCCTCGCATCTACTGGCAATGCAGGAGCAGCTATGAGCTGCGCAGGTGCTGCATATGGTTTAGATATTATATTATTTGTTCCAGAAACTGCACCAGTTAACAAACTTATGCAAAGTGTTTTATATGGTGCAACAGTTGTTCCAGTAAAAGGTACTT
>CAZHNE010000008.1:14794-25915 GCA_964533775.1 uncultured Spirochaetaceae bacterium
AAACTTATGCAAAGTGTTTTATATGGTGCAACAGTTGTTCCAGTAAAAGGTACTTATGATGATGCTTTTGCACTGAGTATTGCTTATACTCAAGAGTTTGGTGGTATCAATAGAAACACTGCTTATAACCCTATGACAATTGAAGGTAAAAAAAGTATATCAATTGAACTGTTTGAGCAAATGGGAAGAAAAGTTCCAGAGGTTGTTTATGTTCCTGTTGGGGATGGATGTATTTTCGCTGGTGTTTACAAAGGCTTCTACGATTTATTTGAATGTGGTTTAATTGACAAAATGCCTCATTTAGTTTGCGCTCAAAGCACTAAGAGTAATGCTATTTCTCTCGCTTTTAAAAACAATGAATTCAAATCTATCAAAGACGCTTCTACAAGAGCTGATTCAATTTCTGTATCCTCTCCAGCAAACGGAAGAATGGCTGTAAGATATATTAAAGAAAGTGATGGTTGGTGTGTTGAAGTAGAAGATGAGGCCATTATTGAATCCCAAATTGAACTAACCTCAAAAGCTGGTATATTTGTTGAACCAGCAGCTGCTTGTGCTTGGGCAGCTCTTAAGAAAGATGCAGATCATTTAAAAGAAAAGTTTGGCAGTGATGTAGATGTTTGTGTTCTACTAACTGGTACCGGCTTTAAAGACATGTCAGTATTTGAAGGTAGAGTTTCTATCCCAGATGCTATTGAAAATAGTAAAGAAGCAGTTTCACAGCGCTTTAGTAAAGTGTTGATAATATAGTCTTTAAACTTGAGTACTATAATATATAAAGTTTTGACAAATATTTTTCTTTAGAGTATTCTTCACTTATCAATGGAGGAATTATGCAAGAATTATTAATAGGTCTTGGCATTGGTGTAGCTCTTGCTTTAGTTGTTTTAATTTCAATGAGTGCTAAAGCACATAAAAGGGAATTAGAATCAAAGCGTGAACTTAACAAATTAAAAAATATGTTAACCGATAGAATGGATATAGAAAGTGAGGGTGTGCAAAAGCTAAAAGCTGAACTTGAGCATTATAAAAAAGAAAATGAAAACCTTAGAATTTCTGTAGCCACTTATTCACAAAAACCAGGACGCAGAGAATTAGCTAAACTACACGTTTATCAATTAGCTGCTGATAGACTTACACTAAACTCTCCAGGCTTTGGTGCAGCATGGCAAGCTTCCTTAAAAGAAAGTGAAGAAGAGTTTCAAAAAACTTACAAGGGAATTCAACCCTTTATACGAAGAGTCATTCCTTTAAGAACTGATGCTCAAATAGTGGATCAAAGTGATGATAAATAAAGTACACCTTTTATTTGTATAAAAATCAGAGTTAAACTTATATAGCGCCTCTAAAGTAGAAAAAGAATTACTAAAACTACTTTAGGGGTGTTTTTTTATCTCTCTTTCCTCTAAAAAATAATATGCTTCCCCTAAATTAATTGAGGAAACATATTAGTGTGAAATATTGTAGCATCAAAACCTAAGTGTGCATTCTTATTAAAGAATATTACTAAGTATTTAAGGTTCTTTACAATTTGTAAATTATTAATTTCCCTTTTTTTCCTCAGCCATTCTCTTTAATACATCCTCAACAGTGCCTTTAAAAGCACCAGGGGTTTCCATTTTAATACTACAAAGAGTTGCAGCGAATTTTGTTGATTCTTCTACAGAGTGGTTTTTTCTCCAGGCTAGATAGGATGAGAAGGTTGTATCCCCTCTTCCTGTTCTACCGCTGTTGTTTTTATTTGTATAAGGAGCGTAATATATTTTACCATCCTCATCTAAAACCATAACTTCCTGATTGTGGGTAAGCATTACTTCTTTTGCACCCCACTCTCCTAGTTTTCTAATAGCTTTTTCACGATCAGTAAAACCGGTTAATACTTCTGCTTCAGCGGCGTCAACTTTTAAGTAAGTAATATGTGGTATGAGTTCCCTTTTGTTTTTCCAATCTCTAGAAATCATGCTACCATCTTCTTCACTTTTTCTTAAAATGCCTTGTGCATCTATAGCAACCTTTCCTTTTTCTGAAAGAGGTTTAATCAAAGTTTCTGGAATTTCTCCAACAAACAACCCAGCTAAATAATAAATTGGAGATATCTCATTTTCTATATCTGCCAAAGTGAAATCATCAGCTCTTGTTAAAAGAGTAACTTCTCTTCTTTCTTTATCTTCAGTTAAATAATGGTTTCTTATAGATGTAACTTCTTTAGAATCTTGTATCACCCAATTTGCTTTACCTTTTTGTAATTCTTCTTTTAAAGCATTCTCAAATTGTGGTAACTTAGAAATAACTGTTAAATTTAACCCAATAGCTGCAATTGCAGCTGATGCATATATTACAGCTCCACCAACCAACCTATTTTCTTCTCCAAGATGATTAATCATTATATCTCTCGATATATGGCCAATTAACACGATATCATTATTCATCATTACCTCTTTCTTCATAAGGGAGAACATGAAGGCTGTTTTGTTTAAACCTAACAGAAACTCTATTTCCATTTGTATACTGAACATTGTCTTGTGGATCTGCAACTTCAACGCTTAAAGTATGTCCATCATCTAATTCAACTTCATAGACGATTTGAGAACCAAAATAAACCGCACTTTTTACAATAGCGTCAAGTGTATTTACCTTTTCTTTCTCTGCATCTTCTACCATTATTGACTCAGGTCGAACAACTAAAAGAACTTCGTCACCCTTTTTTATTTCTTTATTCCAATAAGGAGCTCTTATTACTCTATTGTGTGTTTTAACAACAAAAAGATTATCAACGATATCTTCTACAATACCTTTTAAGAAATTTACCTTACCTATAAAGCCTGCTACAAATCTATTTGTAGGATGACTGTAAATTTCTTTAGGACTAGCAATTTGTTGAATTAAACCATCCTTCATAATTACAATTCTATCAGAAATAGTCATAGCTTCTTCTTGATCATGTGTAACATAAACAGATGTTATACCTGCATTTTGTTGTATTCTTCTTATTTCTAACCTTGTTGAAACTCTTAATTTTGCATCTAAGTTTGAAAGAGGTTCATCAAACAACAATACCTTAGGTTCAAGAATCATAGCTCTTGCTAAACTAACTCTTTGTTGCTGACCACCAGAGAGCTCTCTAGGTTGTCTATGACCGAGACCTTTTAAGCTTATTTTTTCCATCATAGTGTCAACTTTTTGATTTACTTGTTCTTTGGTTAAGTTTTTTAACTCTAAACCGTATGAAATATTTTGTCTTACAGTCATATGAGGAAAAAGAGCATAGTTTTGAAACACCATTGCTGTAGGTCTTTTATTAGGTGGAATAGTTTCCATTTTCACACCGTCTATAAATACATTTCCGCTTGTAGGAGTATGGAATCCAGCAATCATTCTTAGAGTTGTTGTTTTTCCACATCCTGAAGGGCCAAGTAGTGTAACCAACTCCCCTTCTCTAACATCAAGATCAATATTATCAACTGCAACAACTTGATTCTGTTGAGTTCCAAACACCTTTGTTAGGTTTAATAATTTTAAAAATTCTTCGTTCATATTTATTCCTATCTACTCTTCAATATTTGAAAAGTTCATTCCTTTTCCTATTGTATTTGTAATAAATCTTATTATTGCTAAGCTAATTACAACTATTGCTATTAGTAATAAACTCATTGCAGCTGCTTGAGCATATTGACTATTATCAACGAATCCTAAAATCGCAACTGTTATCAAATTCCACTTACCAGAAACAACAAATATAATTGCACTAATTGCAGTCATCGACTTAACAAAACTGTTAGCTAGACTTGAGAAAAATGCAGGTGTTATCATTGGAAGAGTAATTCTTCTAAAGGTTGTTCCACTATCTGCTCCACAGTCTATTGAAGCTTCTTCAATAGAAGGATCAATCTGATTTAAAGCAGCAATACCGTTACGTATTCCAACAGGAAGGTTTCTAAAGATTAATAAAGTAATAATAATTGTCGCCGATCCTGTCAATGTTATAGGCATTAATACACTAGGGCTATTAAAGCTTAATATGTATCCAATACCAACAACAGTTCCTGGAACAGCAAAAGTCAACATTGAAGTTAATTCCATAAAGTTTTTACCGATAAACTCTTTTCTTGTTGTTATATAAGCAATAAACATACTTAAGATACCAGTTATAGGTGTAACTATAAGGGCTATTATTAATGAATCCTTAATATATCCTTTTCCTGCAGACCACATTTGAATGTAGTTGTTAAATGTAAATGATGAGTCTACTCCCCATAGTTTTTGGAAAGAACCCCAAACAACCATTCCGTAGAAAAGCACAACTGCAAATGCAAAGAAAATACAGAAGAAATATATAGGAAGTTTTACATACCATTCTAAATTTTTAATTGTTGCAGAAGTTGGTTTTCCTGTAACTGTTACATAAGATTTCTTTGCGAGAAGATATCTTTGAGTATAGAAAGCTACAACTGTAGGAATTAATAACATAATTGCTAAAGTAGCACCTCTTGGAAGATCATACATTCCGGTTATTTGCAAATAAGCTTGCACTGATAATACTGAGAAATCTCCAGAAAGAATCATTGGGTTTCCAAAGTCAGCAAGAGATTGAATAAACACTAAAAGCCAAGCACTTACTAAACCTGGAGTAGATAAAGGGAGAATAATTGTTCTAAATACTCTTCCTCTTGAAGCTCCACAGTCTGATGCAGCTTCTTCTAAAGCTGGATCAATTGCTTGAAGTATTCCTACTAAAGCTAAGAAAGCAGTAGGTGTATAAGCTATGACCTCAACAATTGTTAAACCTTTAATACCATAAATATTTCCTATTAGACCACTAAATATTCCAGAGCGACCAAAAAGTAATATACATGCTAAAGCCACAACAAATGGAGGCGATACCATAGGGAAAGTTGCAATTAAACGGAAAGCACCTTTACCTCTCATAGGAGTTCTTGTAATTGCATAAGCAAATACAAATCCGAAAAATGTACAAATCGTTGCTACTAGTACTCCTAATATTAAACTATTAAATAAAGGTCTAATATAATAGGACTGAGATAAAACATCTGTTATGTTTTTGAGACTAAAACGACCGTCTACTGTTAAACTTGTTTTAAAGACTTGAAAGATAGGAAAGATTACAAAAACTATTAGCAAATAGAAAATAACAATTATTGAAACCAATAAGAAAGGTTCCTTTACTAATTTTTTTAAATCATCCATAACTTCAGATTTTTTTTTACGCATTGTTTGATAAATCCTTTTATATATTATTAAAGTATACAATCCTATTAACTATATTTAAGGAAAATAGGATTGCATTACATAATTATATCAATTAATAAATATTATTTACCAATTGCATCTCTCCATGCTTGAACGTTTTTGGTTTTATCTTCACCAAGTTTTATAGCATCATAATCAACAAGGTTAATTTCACTTAACGGAATACTACCTTCAAAAATTTCAGCGTTTGGATTAACAGGTAATCTACTATATTTCTTAAATAAATTTTGTGCAGATACAGAATAACACCAGTCAACAAAGATTTGAGCTTCTTCAATTTCTTTACCACCCTTAATTAATGATAGTCCACCTACTTCATAACCTGTTCCTTCTTTAGGGAAGCTCATTACTAATGGATATCCTTGGTTAATACCTTTTGCTAAAATATCATGTGAGAAACCAATACCAACAGCACATTCACCTAAACCAGCACGAGCTATACAAGCAGATCCAGATTTAGTATATTGGTGCATGTTCTTATCAAGTTCTTTCCAATACTCAAGAGCACCATCTAAACCTTTTAATGTAATTAATGTTCCAAAGGTTGTATAAGCTGTGCCTGAAGTATAGGGGTAAGCCATTTCAATTTGATCTTCAAAAACAGGATCTAATAAGTCATACCAAGATGTTGGTGCTTCAATATTGTTTTCTTTTAAGAAGTTAGTGTTTGTTACAAATCCAATAGCTCCTGTATAGAAACCATTCCATGCATAATCGCTAGCATGAAAGTTTGAATCTAACTCATAATCAATATTTGGCACATATGGTTCTAATAAATCTTTAGAAGCTGCACTAATGTGGTCTGTGTTTGATCCACCATACCAAACTGAAGCTTGTGGGTTGTTTCTTTCAGCTTCGATTCTAACTGCTACTTCACCTGCACTCATTCTTACAAAGTTAACTTTAATTCCTGTTTCTTTTTCAAAAGCTGCAATATAATACTTTGCCTCTTCAGCATCCAACGCTGTATACATATTAAGAGTTTTGTACTGTTTAGCCCCAGGGACTTTCTCTTCGGTTCCAGCTGCTACTACAAACGACATTGCAACTACTGCAATGCTTAAGATAGTAAGAAATTTTTTCATGTAATCCTCCTTATTTTAAAAAAGCTTTGTTTTTTAAAAAATACACACTTTTGTTTAAAAAATATTTACAAAATATCCTTTACTTCTAATTCATAGCATAAGGCACTTTTGCTAATTGTCAAGGTAATATTAAATTAATTTCTACAATAGTTTCTAGAAAATTTCTCTCATAATTTCTACTATAATAATAAGTTAATTGCTTACAATACAAGGAATTAAACAGCATTATAATAACTCAACTAATAATTAATTTGATTAAAGACCCAGCATTTATAGTCTTTTTTTATAAACGGTTGAATAAGTGTTGCGATTAAAACATCTATAACTTATCGATACTTTTTTGGCTGTATCTTTTATTTTGGATATATTATTTTTAATTATTAAAAGGATTTCTATTTAGATAAAAAGAGATTGTTTAGCAAGATTCTCGGTTAACTATTTCACCAGATACTACTATTTTTACAGGTTGGCTATTTAAATCTTTATTAACGATTAAATCAATTAATCTGTTAGCAGCAAGTCTACCCATTTGAGCTACAGAAATTCTTGCTGTAGTAAGGGATGGATTAGACAAATGAGCCCAAGCTATATCATCAAAGCCTGTTATACAGATATCTTCTGGAATTGTAAATTCTTTGGATTTAAGAGCGTGAATAAAACCAATTGCCATTGCGTCCGTACCAAAAGTTATACCAATTTTTTCCCCTTTTGATATATTAAATAAATCAAATGACTTTTTTCCAAAATCAACTGTTGTATCAGGCATATTGTATATTTCGCTTTGAAGATGATTTTCTTCCAAAGCCTTTTTATATCCTTCTATTCTTTCATTATTGTTATACCAAGAAGATGGACCGGTAATGTGTAAAACTCTTTTAATTCCTTTGTTAATGATTTTTTCTGTTAATTTATACACTAACTCAAGATCATTACCAATAACACAATTAACTTTTGTTTCTCTAAGATTGTTTTCTAGTAGCACAAAAGGGATGTTATACTTTTTAATTGAAAAAATAGTTTTGACAGGAATAGATTGGCCCCTTACAATAAATCCAGCAAAATCTTCAGGTGAAAGCGGAGTATTTGTAAAGTCTATTTCATTTTGATTATAATAGAGCGGAACGACAATGAACCCATTAGATATAAGTACATCTTCAAACTGGGAGAGGGTATTTGTAAAGAAAATTTCATCTTGGTCTTGAAAACGTTTTCGTGCAACTACACCTATAAAATTAGCTTTAGATTTTGCTAAGTTTTTTGCCATATAGTTCGGGGAGAACCCCTGATCTTTAACAGCTTGTAAAACTTTCTCTCGTGTTTTTTTACTAATTCCAGGTTTATCATTTAAAACTCTTGAAATTGTAGAAGGTGAAACATTTATTTTTTTTGCCAATTCTCTTAATGTCACAGTAACTCCCCTCACATAATCATAACAACAAATATAGCACTGTTTTTAACATTTTTCTACTTAAATATTTTTAGCCTAGTTAAAATCAACATCTTAAGATCTAATACTTTTTACTTTTTAAAGACTTTTGGATACTAAAAATACTATACCTTTGGAGTATAAATCCACAATGTTTAAAGCAGAGGTACCACCCTGTTTTTATTTTTATTTTTATTTTTTCTTATAGCAACTAATTCTACCTCGTGTTATATTCACTCATAGTAGGAAAACACTTATACTTTTGTTAGTCAAAAAAACTATTTCACAATGGCTGTAGTATACATATTTTACCATTTGCTACAAGAGTCTATAAATAATACACTTAAGTATTTTTAAGAAATCTTAAGAGAAAGAGGAATATATGAACCCAATACTAACAATACATAGCGGCGCTAATAATACAGAAGAAAACTCTAAAGAATATCTAAACAGTTGTATTAACTCTAGAGCACAATACTTAGAAGTTGATGTTAGAAAAACTAAAGATGATGTTTTAATTCTTTATCATGACAGTGAAATTGAGTCTAAACCTATTATTGAAAACACTTATAAAGAGCTGTTATCAATTAAACCATCTTTAGTAAAAATTGATTATGTATATGAATTTACTAGAAAAAATAATTTTAAAATAAATTTTGATCTTAAAACTATTGATGCTGCTCTTAAACTTGCTCAAAGCATAGAAGATAACAACTTTAAAGATAAATGTATTATCTCAGGATGCCATATTGAAGAAGCAGAATTTCTTCTTAAAGTTAATAAATCACTAAATATACTATATAACTTAGAAAGAGAAGACCTTCCCGATGTTGATTCTTTGTTTGAAAAACTAGTTTCACTAAATATTTTTGGAGTTAATTTAAATTATAAATTATGCTCTGTTTCTTTGTTTGAAAAAATTGAAAGGTACAAACTGCCAGCTTTTGTTTGGACAGTTGATAGTGAAGAGTCTTTTGAAATTTGTAAAAAATATAACATTGCAAGCATAACTACAAACTACCCATTCCTATTTTATAAATTTTATAAAGATTAAAAGTTTTTAATAAAATATAGTTTTACAATATTAGCGGGCTAGTTCTTCTTTGTTATTTCATACCCGCTGTAATTTAATTCTCTTTTTAACAAACAAAGTATCAATGAAATAAGAGAGACTAGTACCCAACTTAAAACAGTAGCATGCCAGCCAAATGAATCAACTATTAGCCCAATTGATAAAGCCGCTATTGCTGATCCAAAGTGCGATATAGCGTTAAAAAATCCAGATACTGTAGCAACTTTATTTTGCTTAGCAAAATGTGACGGCAAAATATTAACAAGCAAAGTATTAATAGCTAACATTGACGCTGTTATTATTGCAAATAGGATGCCTGTTAAATAAATGTTATTTAAACCTACAGTCATCAATAATACTAAAGAAACTGTCGATAATAAAAAAAAGTATGCTGTAGATTTAACTTCTTTATTGGGATTTTTATTATTAACATATTTAGCTAGATAAGCACCAGATAAATTTAAAACAGGAATCATCATAGTGATAAAAACAGAAAATGAAGAAGAAACATTAAACCTTTCAGCTATGTATGTAGGAATCCAGGAAACAACACCATCTTTTATAAAGCCATGAACAGTTATAGGAATTAGTATACTTAAAAGACCAGTCTTAATTAAAAACTTATAAAAATGATTATCCTTAGATGTTTTTTCACCTCTTTTGTAAATCCCCTCTATATTAAATGTTAGTTTTTCATAATAAATAATCCATATTAAGGAAACAATTAAGAGCATTACGAATGGAAAATAAAAAGCCCATCGCCAGCTAAGAAGCTGTAGCGAAAATGCAGAAATACCATACGAAGCTAATGCCCCTAAGACCATACTAGATACAATATTTATACTGGCATTATTTTTATGTTTAAAGTTGAAATATTCTGAATAAATTCTTATTATAGGTGGCCAAATCATAGATTGAAAATAACCATTTAAACCCCAAACTATCGCTAAATTGATAAAGGTCGGCGAAAATGACATAAAAAGATTAGCACAACTCGATAATAATAAACCAGAAAACACCATATATTTTGGATTTAATTTATCGCCCAATATTCCATTTATTACTTGCCCAAGTGCGTATGTAATAAAATAGACCATTGCAATTATACCAGTTTGGGAAAAGTTAATATAACCATTCTTTATTAGCTCCCCCATTATAGAAGGAAAATTCAACCGCCCCGTATAAGCTGTGAAATAAGCTAACCATGTTAATTTAAATATACGAGTCATAACTTTTTCACTAGCCTGACTTTTCATGAAATCGTATCTCCTTATATTTCTTATACAACTTTAGTTTATAATATTTTGTATTCTAATTTGATGTATTTATTGATTCTTATCAACTTCCTATTTAGTTAAAGTTACAAATAACGAAGCTTTCATTAAAAAGTGATAAGAATAAGATGTTTAGTGATCTTAGCAAAACAAGAGTTTTAGATGTTTCTATCTAAAAAGATATTTTCATTACCTACCATGTATTCAGGAATATCTATATTTAATTCATTTAAAATAAAAGGGGTAACATCTAAAATGGAAATACAATTGTTTACAACTTTGCCCACTGGTAAAGAACCACCAGAGGCTATAATAAATATTTCCATATCACTAGGAAGGTTAGATCCGTGATCATACTCATCAGCTCCACCTCCTCCGTGATCAGACAATATTATAATAAGACTCTTCTCTAGTTTTCCAGCATCTTCTATAGCATCTAAAATAATACCTACATTTTTATCAACCTTAGTTAAACTCTCAAAGTAACTCTGTTTAAAATATCCATATTTATGACCAGAGTTATCCACCTCATCTAAATGAAGAAAAAACATTCCATCATCACAACTTTTAATATAAGCAGCAGCATCTTTTACAAGTTGTTCTTCTTGATTTGTTTGTTTCACACAATCTTTAAGATTTTCAACAATCCCACTGTTGATACCATTCCAACTGCTAAAGCTTGCTAAAGAAAAGTTCGGGTAGCTTCTATTTACTATTTTAAATAATGAGGGGTATTTATCTCCAAGATTTTCATTTTCCACTACAAAGTCGTTTGTTAATTTATGTTGCTTAGGCATTACTGAAAAGAACATGCTGCCCCATGCTTGTGCTGAGATTGGAGGAAAAACTGTTCTAACATTATTAGCAATTATGCCTTTTTTTGAAACCCTATGCATATTGGGGCATAGCTGAGGATTTAGTGGAGCTCTTCCCGCTCCATCAATACCTATTAAAAATATGTTTTTGATCACCTTTAGACTCCTAATCTTTAAAGAT
>CAZHNE010000009.1:0-25711 GCA_964533775.1 uncultured Spirochaetaceae bacterium
ACCACCGACCCCATGTCCCCCAGACATGTACGCTAAACCCCTGCGCTACAGCCCGAATATAAGATGAGATTAGCATTTTATTCGATTTTAAGTCAATTAAGTTTCCAAATTATTGTGTTATGATATAAGTGAAAGCAATATTGTACCAAAGTAAAATAAATCCAAGCAATGCTGTTTTAATAAACTTCAAAAAAGCCATTAGTTCTTCTTAAATGCCCAAGTGAAACCCTCTAAGGCTTCCATATAAATAAATAGGTTAATAACTACAAACCCTATTAGGCGATTTTGCTAAACTTATGGTAATATAATGATGTAAAAAATTAATATTAAAAGTTGTTAATTTATAGTGAAAATATAGAGAATATATGATACTTTGTTATATAAGAAATGTTTTTTTATAAAACAGAGAAAAGTGCTTTTGACATAAGTTTCATAAGGTTAAGTGATGTTTTGGTGTAAATGTAGGGTTTTACTCTATTTTTGTTAAGTTAAAACTTCATTTGGATAGTATTATTAAATAATATTTCAATCTAAATGACCACTTTGACCATGAAAAGTATGCCACAATGTTAATTTTTCCTTGTAAAGAAAACTATTATTTTGTATTATATATTAATGAGATATCAAAAGGGACGGTAGTCATGAAGAAAAATTTTAGAAAGATAATAACAATTTTATTAATTCTTACTACTTTTGTTGCAGCTGAGGTTTTTGCTTTTCAGTTCTCGCCATTAGAGCAAACATTTTCTCCAACTGGAGCTGGAAATACAAAGACATATACAATTGTTAACGACAGTAATGACTCTATAGCTGTTGAAATTACTGCTTTAACGCGAAGTCAAAATGCAAAAGGTCAGGAAATAAACTCTCCTGCCACACAATATTTTTCAATTGTTCCTAATAAGACTATTGTAAAACCCCAAAGTTCTCAAATTGTTAGAGTTCAATATAGGGGACCACAAACTACAACAACTGAGTTAAGCTTTAGAATAAGAGCTGAGCAGGTTCCGTATTCAAAAGGTAAAAATGCTGATGATAATAGTATGTTTAACTTTTTATATGTTTACACAACAAGTGCATACGTAGAGCCTTCACAAGTAGTTGAAAGAGTAGCAATTAGACAAGTTGCACCATCTTACCAAATAGTAGAAAAAACTGATGAAGATGGTAATGTTACAAAAGAAAAAGTTGAAACTATGGCAGTTACACTTTCAAATTTAGGTACTGTCCACCAGTTATTGATTGATGCAACTTTAATCGTACAAGATAGCAAGGGAAATACTGTTAAATTGTCAGGAAGTAAACAATTGTCAGGTTTAACTGGTACAAACATTCTAGCTAGAAAGACAATTACTCTTCAAATACCTTGGCCTAGTGAATTATCTAGAGAAGATGGAGTGCAATATAAGAGTAAGTTTTCTTTCACCTAATAACCTGGGGAGAGGAAATTGAGAGGATTCAATAAAGTCGGGAGTATAGTAATAAGGCGATTAACTTTTGCTATTATCTTTGTACTGTTTTCTGTCACGTTTTTAGCAAGAAGTTGCTTTGATAGTACAGATATACCAGTTACAACTGATGATGTAGTCCCTACTGCGACAACAACTACCACAACTATTTCTGA
Organism: uncultured Spirochaetaceae bacterium; assembly: GCA_964533775.1. GTDB lineage: Bacteria > Spirochaetota > Spirochaetia > Sphaerochaetales > Sphaerochaetaceae > Pleomorphochaeta. Next base: position 1,625 of record CAZHNE010000009.1, read on the forward strand.
CGGTGAGTTAAATGTAGCCCCCCAGAGAAGTCTTTATAATTACAATTTACTACCACCTTACGAAGCCTCTAGGTTTTATGGAGAGGATGTTGAAACTCCTTTAGAGCTTGAGGTTGTTGACTTTCCCGAGTTTAATGCGATTGAAGATATTGAATTTTATGCAGACTTAGATCTATCTTTAGATATTCTTCCTCTTAAAAGCAAGCTTTTAGCTAATGATATAAGTATCGATATAAAAGCTCCTAAATTAGTTATCCCTAAAACAGTTAAAAAAGATATAGTTGAAACCACCGTTGAAGCTGAATTTGCAGAAGATGTCTTTTTTGAAGAAGATTTGATGTTTGATGAGGAATTCTTTTTTGAAGATGACTTGTGGGATGATGGCTTCTTTGATGATTTTAACACGCCTTTTGAACCTTTTTTATTCGACCCACTTGTTCAAACACAAGAAGAGTATGATTTCTTCAAACCAAAAGATACATTATTACAAGAATTAGACGATGACTTTTTTAGTGATTTCTACATTGCTGGAGAAAGTGATCAAAGTTTATATGAAGATGGAGTTTATTTTTTATCCCTGTTTGTTAATGGGGACGAAGTAGGGGATGTTGAAACAAAGTTCGAAGGTGCTGATTATTATATAGGCGCACAAAGCTTATACAATAATATTTATAGGTTATTAAGTGAAAGTGGAATAGAAAAATTATTTAGTGACGCTCCAGAGTATTATACTGTTGAACAGTTAGAATCACTAAATGTTCCAACTAGAGTAGATGTTGATTCATTTACGGTAAGCATGGAATTTGGAATTGATGATATTCCAGTACAACTTGTTTCAATTACTAAAGTTGAGAAAAACGTACTATTAAATCGTAATGAGCAATATGGTATATCCGATGCTGAGGAGTTAAAACCAAGCTTCTTCTCTCTTGTAACGTCTTTAAACTTATCAACTAATTATACTTATGGACCAGCTCTAGCAAATAATATCTTAAGAACCTCCTTATCTATGAGTCATGCAATGTCACTTGGTGGTGTAGCAATAGATCTATCAAATAGCTTTTCTTATTCTCCTGCTGGTGGCTTTGATGCTTCAATTAGCAGATGGACAGGATTCTTTAATGTTAGGGATAAAAATTTAAGAATAACTTTTGGTAATACAGGCTCTTTCCTAGGTTTAAATGGAACTCCTGTTGGATTTACTATTGAAAAGAACTACTCATATGGTACTGGATTTAGTTTACCTCATGCATTTACAAGAAGATATTTGTTAGAAGCAGATTCTATAATGTACCTTTATGCTAATGATGATGACCCTGTAATAAAAAGCCTTAGAAAAGGTGAGTATATATTAAGGGATTTCCCCCTAAAGCAAGGTGGTAACAACATAAGGATAAGAATAGAACCTAAAGATGAAGCTTATCCAATTATTTTAGATGAATTTAATATACCATATGATTCTAGGTTATTAGCAAAAGGGGATTATTTATTTGGATTTGGTGCTGCTATAAGCAAAAGTGAAAAGAGTGGACCTTCTTCTACTTTAGTTTTACCTTATTTAGATGGTAAATTGTATGAATATGACTTTGCTGACTTTACCACTAATTTTTACCTTAATGTGGGTGTTACAAATACATTTACTTTAAAGAGCTCATTTGCATTTAGCACTAAAGAGATTCAAAGTTCATTTGATGGTGTTTTGGCAACAATGGCTGGACCGTTTAGTACAAAGCTATCAGCTAACTACAGAGAGGAATATTCACCTTCTGTATATGCTTCTCTCTCACACTCAATCCCAACTTTAATCGGAGATATTAACAGTTCGATTACTTTAAAATTACCAGTATGGGAAAGTGCTACAGGTCAGTTAAAGACACCAACTGAACTTGATTTAACTTTAGGTCATAGTTTGGGTTTAGATGATTTACCTCCTTTAAATACTTCATTTACTGCTACCTTTAATAGTAGTGGTATAAAATGGAAAACAAGTCTTAGCACAAACTATTCACCACTTCCAGGTTTAAGTTTTAACGGAGCATTAAACATAAGTAACAAAGCTTATACAAGTGAGTTAGATATATCATTACAACTGGGAATAGGATTTACATTGCTTGAAAATTTATCAGCATCTAAATCTCTTTCCTCTAAAGGATCAAGTAGTTTATCCTTGAGTTATAAACCAAGTGATGTTGATTCACTTCAATTTAATATTGGAGGAATTCAATACTTAAGAGCTACTAATCCAATATATAACTTGTCTTGGCAACATACGGGAGAGAATTATTCATTAATGTTTAAACAAAATATTTCTGATGATTTTAATAGATACAATACAAGTGCTTCTGTTTCTTCTGCCTTGTTCTTTGCAGACGGATTATTTGCAATAAGTAGAAGTTCGGCTAATAACTTTATTATATTAAAACCAACAGGGGATTTGGCAAACAATCCTGTTTCAGTAGGTAAAACTAGCTCGTCTTCCTTAAAGGTAATAGATACAATATTTGGAAACGCTGTTTACACTCAACTTAGTGCTAACTCTAAAAATAACCTTATTGCTTATGGAACTAGTAAGAGTTTATATAGCTCTGGAGGCTCATTCTCCTATGCTTTAAATACATTAAATAGAACTGGTTTTGCTAAAACATTGTATTCTCCTCCTTCATACACAGTAAGTGGATTACTGCTTCAAGAAGATGGAACTCCTTTTGAACAATATTCATCTCCTGTTTATAGGATATTAGAAGATGAAAATGGTTTAGAATATTTAGTACTAGATGATCAACTATATTTATTTACGGACTTAGATGGTAGATTCATTTTATCTTCTGTAGGGGTAGGAACATATTTATTTGACATGGCAGCTGGAGCTAACCAATGGTATGGATTATATTTCACAGTAGAGGATGGGATAGATCCTGATGCAAAAGTATTACTTTTAAACGACTTTAAAATAGAAGCTCAGGACGAAGAAATAACAACTGTGTTTGAAGTTGTAGATGAAGTTGAAGAAGAAGAAAAGGTGAGCGGTTTTGGTGATGAACTAGCATCAGATTATGTTGATATAATTGAACTAACAGTAGAGAGATATGAAGATGAAGAAACTTTCTGGAACACAATATTCCCACCTTTAGATGAAGATGTAGATGATTTAGCATTTGAGGATACTGCAGGAGACTGGGAAAGTTTTACATTTGAAGAAGACTTATTTGAGGATGATCTTTTAGAGGAAGATGTATTCTTCGACGATCCTGCTTTCGCTGATACAGCTGAAGATTGGGAAAGTTTAGTTGATTTAGATGATATTACAACAGTTGTAATTGATGAGAGAAACGACAATCCAAATTTAACTTACGTGCCATAAATCAAATATACTTGAAATTACACCATATACCTCTCTATGTGTGCTATTTGAGACTAATTACACCCATTTCATATTGACATGATTTTGTGTAAGATTAATACTTGTAATAGGAGTGTGACATGCAAAGTGATATTATTTCTAAAATCTTAGAAGCAGAAGAAAATGCTTCTAAACTTGTCGCTTCAGCTCAACAAAAAGCAACTAAACTAGTTTTTGACGCAGAAACTGAATCGGGCGATAACTTAAAACAAGCAAAAAAAGAAAGACGATTGCTTAATCATCAAAAGCTAAAAGAAATTAAAGAACAGAATGAAGCTGAAATTCTTAGCTACAGAGAAACTGTTAAAGATGCTTTTGTTATCGACACAAATTCTATTGAAAAAATTGCTAAAACTCTTGCTAATAAAATTTGTTATTCCTCGGTATTTGATAAATGAAGAGTGCTGTAAAAACTTATGGTTTTATAAATGCTAAACTGAGAGCTAGAATTGGAGATATTAAAAATCCCCAACTTCAAAATGACTTATTAAAGTCTGGAAGTCTAGTTGAAGCTATAGGTACTTTAAAAGAATATGGATATGATAAGGCTGCTGATATTTATGATAAAACGGGAGACCTTCAATTAGTTGAGCTGTCTTTGCTTAATGATGAAATTGATGACTTAATGACAATGCTTAAATTTTTAAGTGGTCAGCCTAAAGTTTTTGTTGAAAAATTATTAACAAAAATAGAAGTTGAAAACGTTAAAAATGCAATTAGACTTTGGTATTCATCAGCTATATATCACAGGCCAATTTCATTTAGAAGTTCGTACATATTTAAAGAAAAGATTGTTAATGATATTAATTATACAGCTATTATAAACGCAGTTACTTTTAATGACATTAAAGCAGCGGTTAAAGGTAGTTGGTATGAAGAGGTTTTTGATAGATTCCTATTAGAGGAAATTGAGAAAGACGGATTGTTTTTCTTAGAATCAGCGCTTGATAAAAAACTAATCTCTTTATTATATAACGCTAGTGAAAAGTTAAAAAAAGCAGATAAAAAAGTTGCTTTACAACTTCTCAATATGGAAGTTGATTTAACAAACATTATAATATTAGTTAGATACGGCTGGTTTCATCAGCTTGAAGAGAATAGATTACAAAAATTGTTATATCCTCACTCAAAGGTCTATGGAGATAGAGCAACGAAAGTTTATATAAACTCTGATCCTAAAAATAGAGATATAGATTCCCTATTAGAAGGTAAGTATGAAGATATATCCAATTTGCTCCAAGCTGCAAATCTTGATAGTAAGAAAAAAACTATCGACCAAGTAAGAGTATTAGAGAGATATCTACTTAATTCAAAGAGTAAGTTTTTTAGTAGATGTTTAGGTGGAAAGCCATTTACAATAGCAACACCATTAGCTTACTTTTTCCTTAGAGAGAGACAGTATAGAGTTATTTGTGGGATATTAGGTGGAAAATATTATAACAGAGATGTAACAGAAATAGAGGGATTGATTGTATGAGTTTATTTACAGAAGACATGCGGTTATTAACCGCAGTAGTAATTGAAAACAAAAGTGATGAAGTAGTAAAAGCTCTATTAGCTATAGGTGCTTTAGATTTTGTAAAAATTACTAATTTACCCCCTGATCAAATATCTAAGCTAAGTGATAGTCACCCAAATTTAGAAATGTCTGCGATTAGAGATACTAGAAGAAGAATCGATAATATACTAAGGCAAAGTCAAAGAGTACTTCCATCTTCTTCTTTATTAAATGTAGAAGATATGGTTGCTTTTAACATAAATAAATATCAAAAAATTATAGATCAGTTTAGTGCTTCAATTGCAAAAGTAAAAGATCAACAAAAGTCTCTTAACCAGAATTTTGAAGCTCTAAACGAAATGAAGCATTATTTAGATACTAAAAAGCATGAGTTTCTTGAAATTAGAGTAGGAACAGCAAAAGCTGATTTAGAAGAACTTAGAGAAAAGGTTTCTTCCTACAGTGCAATAGTAATTGAAAATGCTAATAACTTTACTACACTAAGCTTAAAAAGAGAAACAGCTCATATAACACAAGTATTAGATATGCTTGGTTGGATTGAAAGTGAAGAAGTAGAAGTCCAAAAAAAGGGCGCACAATTAGTAGAAAAAGAACTTAATGAGCAAATTACAAAAATAGTTAATGAAAAGAAAGAATTAGAATCAATTATTAACAAAAAAATACAAGAAAAAGAACCTACATTAGTTAAAATGTGGTGTAATTTAAGACTACATGAATTATCTAATCAAATAAGGTCCTATTTTAAATATACTAAAAACACTACTCTCTTTTCAGGATGGGTTCCTAAAAAGTTTGCTAAACAAGTAGAAAATGCTATTTTCACAGCTTCAGAAGGTCAGTGTATTATTGATCAAAGTGATCCTAGTAATGTGGAAAATGTTAAAGTGCCTGTTGAGGTGACTACCCCTAAGATTTTAAAACCATTTGAAAAAATTGTGACTAACTATGGAATTCCAGAATACAATACAATAAACCCAACTTGGTTTGTGGCAATTGCTTATCTTTCAATGTTTGCTCTTATGTTTGCCGATTTAGGACAAGGGTTTGTTTTATTATTAATTGGAATATTTACAAACAGATCTTATAAAAACAATCCAATGAAAGAAGATGGCTTAATAAGTCGTGGCATTGCCCAACTGTTAAAATATTTAGGTGTTGCCTCTATGGTTGGTGGAATTCTTTTTGGCTCTACATTTGGATTTAGCCTTTTCCCAGCAGTTTGGTTTAATTACCACTCTGTAGTTATGGGCACAGTTGGTATTGATGCACCAATAAGAAGTATTAATGGTATTTTAGGCGTCACTATTGTATATGGTGTAGTTGTTATTTACGTTGGACTAATAATAAATTGGATCAACTTAATAATAAAGAAAAACTATATAGATTTAGTTTGCTCTAGAACAGGATTTTTAGGAGCTGCTATGTATGCAGCGGGACTCTACTTTGGTTATGCTTACGTTAAATCCGGTTTTTCTACTTTCCCATCAGATACATGGGTAATTGTAGTAATAATCATTGGAGCATTAGGGCTTTTAATAAGAGAGCCGCTTCATTACTTTAACAAAAGGAAGAAAGGAAAAGAAGTTTCTTCTATTGGTGATATGATAAAAAACATGTTAATGATGTGGCCTGTAGAATTACTTGAAACTTTTACAGGATATATGTCTAATACATTGTCTTTTATGCGTGTAGCCGGATTAGGGATAGCCCATGTAAGTTTAATGGGTGCCTTTGAAACAATAGCAGAAGGTGTTGGACTAACTTCTGTGTTTGGTATTTTAATATTAGTCTTTGGAAACGTTTTAGTGATTGGCTTAGAAGGATTATCCGCAGGAATACAATCATTAAGACTTAATTATTATGAATTCTTTACCAAGTTCTTTACAGGTAGAGGAATTGCATATTCGCCAGTAAGTTTACGCTCAAAAGAGCGATAAAATAATAATAGGGAGGGTCTTAATATGACCAAAATTACCTTTAAAAGAAGGGTTAGACAATCAAAGGTTGTTACTTTATTAATTATGGGTGCCTCAGCATTCATTTTTACTCCAAGCCTTTTTGCTGCAGAAACAATTCAAACAACAGTTGCAGCTCAAACAGGATTAGTTTGTTTTGCAGCTGCATTAGCATTTGCAATGGGAGCTCTTTCAGCAGGGATAGCAATTAGTAATGTAGGGGCTGCTGCAATGGGTGCGATGAGTGAAAAACCAGAAATAGGTTCTCAAGCATTAATATTTATTGCACTAGCTGAAGGATTAGTTGTTTTTGGATTTATTATTGCATTAATGATATTAGGAAAAGTATAAAGAATGAGATACTTTGTTATAGGCGATGAAGATACAGTATTAGGATTTTCCCTAGTTGGTGTATACGGATTGCAAGCCTCAAACCCAAGCCAAGCGAAACAAGCTTGGGACAAAGCTCTTTCTGATAAAGATAATGGGATAATTATAATAACTCAACCAGTGGCAGACATGATTAAATCAACAGTAGACAAATATTTGTTTACTGAAATGTTTCCTCTAGTTGTGGTTATTCCAGGACCTAATGGTCAAAAAAGCAAAGATTTACGGTTGCTTGTAAATGAAGCAATCGGTGTAAGCATATAGAAAATTGGAGAAATATTTTGGATACTGACAACAAATTGTTAAATGGCATAAGCGTTGAAGCTCAAAAAAAAGCTGATAAGATTTTATTAGATGCCCAAACTAGAGTTGATGAAATTATTGTTCAATCTAAAGCGAAAGTTGAAAAAGCATTAGTCAGAGAAGATAAAGAATTTAACAACTTAGTGCTGTTTGAGAACTTAAAAGTAAAATCAGCAAAAAAATCAGCAGAAAGAAAAGTCCAGCTAGATGTGTTACAACAACAATACGATTTAGTTTACACATTAATTAAAGAAAAAGTATATAACAAACTTTCTTCAAAAGAAGGGTCTTCCCTTATAGAGAAGTGGATGTTAGAAGCTGTTATGGGACTAGGTCTTGATGAAGCTAAAATCGCATTTTCTGCTAAGTATCCAGTAACTGAAGAAATGTTAAGAAATGTAGAAGCCTTGGCTAAAAAAGAATATAACTTAAATCTTAAACTCCAATTAGACACTAGAAGACTTATTGTCGGAGGAGTAGTAGCTACTTCTCTTGATGGAAAAGTTTCTTTTAACAATCAAGTTGATGTAAGAATAAGAAGATTTGATCGAGACATTAAGATTGCAATTCAGGAGGGCTTATGTCAACAAGAATAATAGGACATGTAAAGCGCGTAAACGGCCCGGTTATTACAGTTAAAGATATAACTGATGCAGAAATGATGGAGCTTGTTAGAATTGGAGAACAACAATTAATAGGTGAAGTAGTAAAACTATTTGATGGTGAAGCAACTATCCAAGTTTATGAAGACGCAACAGGGGTTAGACCTGGAGATAATGTATATGGCTCAAACATGCCATTATGTGTTGAACTAGGTCCAGGAATCATGGGTTCAATTTATGATGGTATTCAACGTCCTTTGGAAAAGTTGGAAGAAGCAAGTGGGACTTTTATTGGTAGAGGATTAACTTTTGATGGAATTGATCATAAGAAACTTTGGTATTTTACCCCAACAGTTAAAGTTGGAGATAAAGTTTCAGGTGGTGCAATAATAGGTGAAATTCAAGAAAGTGAAACAATAGTTCATAAAGTTATGATTGAGCCTACAGTTGAAAGTGGTGTTATTAGTCATATAGTAGAAGAAGGTAATTACAACGTTGAAGAAGTAATTGCAACTGTTTCTCAAGATCAAGCTAAAGATATAAATGTTTCTATGATGCAAAAGTGGCCAATTAGAAATCCACGACCAATAAAGAAACGATTACCTTTTTATGCTCCTTTAATAACAGGATTAAGAGTAATTGATACATTATTCCCGATTGCTAAAGGTGGAACAGTAGCAATTCCCGGTGGATTTGGAACTGGAAAAACTATGACTCAACATGCCATAGCACAGTGGTGTGATGCAGATATTATTGTATATATTGGATGCGGGGAAAGAGGAAACGAAATGACAGACGTTCTTCGTGAATTCCCTAAATTAGTAGACCCTAAGACAGGCCAAAGCCTAATGGAAAGAACAATACTAATAGCAAATACATCTAACATGCCAGTTTCAGCTAGAGAAGCCTCAATTTATACAGGAATTACAATTGCTGAATACTATAGAGATATGGGTTATGACGTTGCTATCATGGCAGATAGTACTTCTAGATGGGCCGAAGCTTTAAGAGAGCTCTCAGGACGAATGGAAGAAATGCCCGCAGAAGAAGGATTTCCCGCTTATTTAGCAACAAGAATTGCTGAGTTTTATGAAAGAGCTGGGTTAATGACTACCCTATCTGGTAAATCAGGATCTGTTTCAGTAATTGGTGCAGTATCTCCTCCAGGAGGAGACTTCTCAGAGCCTGTTACAATGCATACAAAGAGATTTGTTAGGTGCTTCTGGGGGTTAGATAGATCTTTAGCTTCTGCTAGACACTATCCTGCTATAAGTTGGACTGAAAGTTACAGTGAATATGTACAAGATGTTAGATCTTGGTGGAATGAACGAAGTGACAACAAATGGCAAGAAAATAGAAAAGAAATAATGGAATTACTTCAAAGGGAAGAGCGCCTTCAACAAATTGTAAAATTAGTAGGAGCAGATGCTCTACCTGATTCACAAAACTTTATACTTGAAGTTTGTACACTTTTTAAAAATTCATTTTTACAACAAAATGCATTTGATAAAGTAGATAGGTATAGTGTTGTTGAAAAACAAACTAAAATGCTTTCATGCATACTAACTTATTGGAACAAAGGACTTGAAGCCATTCAAAAGGGCGTACCATTGGTAAAATTAAGAAGACTGAGAGTTGTTCAAGATATTGCAAGAATTAAATTTTCAATAAGCAACGACGATGTTGGAGAAATAGATAAATTAGAATTGAGACTTGAAAGAAGTATTGAAAAACTAGGAGGTATTTATGAATACTAATGATGAGAAAATAGATTATCGTTTATTAGCTGGTCGTGAATACCGCGGAGCTAGTCAAATTGATGGCCCTCTAGTTTATATGAGAAATACTCATCCAATTGGATTTGGTGAGTTAGTTGAAATTGTTTCCCCTGATGGAAGTATAAGGCACGGACAAGTACTAGATACTAGTGATGAAGTTGTATGTGTACAAGTTTTTGAAGGAACAAGTGGTCTTACACTCCCAGGTACTGGGATGCACTTCTTAGGTCAACCATTAACCCTTTCTGTTAGTGAATCTATGCTAGGAAGAGTTATGAATGGGCTTGGCAAAAGTAGAGACGGCTCTCCAATTACTCAAGGTGAGTTTGACAGAGATGTAAATGGAGCTCCCATTAATCCAACAGCAAGAGTATATCCACAAGACTTTATTCAAACTGGTATATCTGTTATTGATGGAATGACAACTTTAATTCAAGGGCAAAAGTTACCAATTTTTAGTGGTAACGGAATGGAGCACAATCAATTAGCTGCACAAATTGCTAAGCAAGCTAAAGTTCAAGGCGGAGATAGTGATTTTGCAATTGTTTTTGCTGCTATGGGAGTAAAATATGACGTTGCTAGATTCTTTATTGATTCTTTTGAAGAAAGTGGTGTTATAGATAATGTAGCCTTGTTCTTATCCCTTGCTGATGATCCATCAATTGAAAGAACAATTACACCAAGAACAGCATTAACACTTGCTGAATACTTGGCTTTTGATTTAGGAAAGCAAGTTTTAGTTATAATGACAGATATGACTAACTATTGTGAATCTCTTAGAGAAATATCAACTTTACGAGGAGAAATACCATCTAGAAAAGGTTACCCTGGTTACTTATATTCAAACTTAGCTGAATTATATGAAAGATCAGGTAAGATAAAAGGAAGTCCTGGTTCAATAACTCAGTTACCAATTTTATCAATGCCGAATGATGATATTTCTCATCCAATCCCTGACTTAACAGGATATATAACAGAAGGGCAAATCGTTTTTGACAGAACTCTTCATGCAAGAGAATTATATCCTCCAATTAACCCACTACCATCTCTTTCACGTTTAATGAAAGATGGAATAGGGGAAGGAATGACTCGTGAGGATCATCCTCATTTGTCTAACCAATTGTTTGCATCATACTCACACGTTCAAGATGTTAGAAACTTAGCTTCGGTTATTGGAGAAGAAGAGTTAACCCAAATCGATAAACAATATTTAAAATTTGGTACATTCTTTGAAAATCATTTTATTAAACAGGATTTTGATGAAGATAGGAGTATTGAAGATACATTAAGTATAGCTTGGAAAGCGTTAAGCTTTCTTCCTGCAGAAGAACTCCATAGACTTAGTGATGAAGAAATTGAAGAGTATTGGAAGGAGAGTGATGATTTATGATTACAAACTTAGCTCCAACACGTTCTAATTTAATGAAATTAGAAGAGAATCTAAAATTTGCAACATTGGGTTACGAATTATTAGATCAAAAAAGACAAATATTAATTTCTGAATTACTTGCTTTAGTTGACCAAGCAGTTGATTATCAAAGTAGAGTTGATTCCTCCTTAGAAGTTGCTTGGGATACTTTAAGCAAAGCAATTATGGAGATGGGTCGTCTTCAAGTAGGTAATCTTTGTGGTTCAACAAATATTGAATATAGTATTGAAGTTTCTCAAAGAAAAGTAATGGGAGTTGCAGTTCCTATTGTAGAAACAACTTTTAAGGATAAAGGCCCTCATTTTTCTCAAGAAAGTTCTAATATTATTGCTGAGCAAGGCATACAGCATTTTAGTGAGAGTTTAGAATTAATGGGACGTCTTGCAGAACTAAAAGTTTCTATAATGAGATTAAGTCTAGAAGTTAAAAAAACTATTAGAAAAGTTAATGCACTAGACAAAATATCAATTCCTGAAACAAAAGAAACAATTAAATATATGAAAGGCAGAATTGAAGAGAGCGAAAGAGAAAGCTTTATTTTACTCAAATCCATTAAGGATAGATTAGAGCGACAAAAAGAACTCAAAAGCAAGAAACAAAGCTCTGCTAAAGATTATATCAAAGCTAAAGTTGTTTCAAAAAGCGAAAGGTAGGAGGAATTTTATGGCTGTACCTTTTAAACATATTCTAGTTTATATTGATGGTGGCGAAGAGTCGATGTCTGCAATGATGTACGCAATATTATTAGCAAAACACAACAATGCAAAGCTAGATATTATGTACGTTGTAAACACTAAAGCTCTTTCAGACCTCGTTAAAGCTGGAATTTTCTTAGACATGGAAAAAAGAGAATACCACATCGATCTTCAAGAAGATGCGAAAAGACATTTAAAACATGCTACAAAAATAGCAGAAGAAAAAGATGTTAAAGCTAACTGCATAGTAAAAGAAGGCGCTGCTCATACAGTAGTTAAAGAACATATTAAAGAAAACAATATAGATTTGTTGATTGTTGGTGGGATAAGTGATATAAGATCGAGAAAAGACGAATTAAACAGCGAAACAGATAGAATGCTTCGTTCCTCTTCCTGTCCTGTTTTAGTTATTCGTGATGACGAGGAAATTTGGGAAGAGTTTGAGTAACAGAAATCTATTATTATTGCATTAATTGCAATGAATGTTAAAAAAAGATTACAGGAGAATAGCAGATTTAAATTAAGCTATAAAAATAAATATTATGAATTTAATTGATATATTAGAAAAGGATTTTATTAAAGTTCCACTTGTTAGCACAACAAAGGAAGCTGTTATTAAAGAACTTGTAGATGTTTTGGCTTCGGCTAGAGAATTAGGGCAATCACAAAGAGCTTCTGTTCTAGAAGCTGTTGTAAACAGGGAAGCTTTAGGATCTACGGGAATAGGAAAAGGAGTTTGTGTTCCACATGCACAAAGTGAGGATATAGAAGAGTTATCCCTTGTCGTTGGAGTATCTAGAGTTCCAATAGATTTTGATTCCCCAGATAATTTAAAGTCGAAAATTTTCTTTTTAGTTGTAGCACCAGTGAAAACACCTTCAACACATGTAGATGTTTTAGCTTCGATTGCAAGAACTTGTTCTTCAGATATTTTTAGAAGAATGCTTGAGCAATGTAAAAGCAGTAATGAAGTATTACAGCTTTTTTCAGAATAACTTATAAATATTTATAGGTTATTCTTGTAGGAGTTATTAAGTGAAATATGTGATAAAAGAAGGTGTTGTTTTTGTTAAAATAAAGGGTGTTCTTTATGATCAAGAAATGGAGAACATTGTTAAATACCCTAAAAAGAAAACCCTAGAGACATTTAAAATCCCTGAAGATGTTACTGGAATAAAAGAGAAAGCTTTCAAGGATAATGAAAATTTAAAAGAAGTCACCTTTTCAAATAGCATAACAGTTATAGAAAAAAAAGCTTTTAAAAAATGTAAAAAACTAAAAAACATTATTATTCCTGAAGATGTTCAATTAATAGGCAAAAGTGCTTTTGAAAAATGTAGTAAGTTAAAAAGAGTTGAGTTTGAAGGCTCTTTATTAAAAATTGGTAAAGCTGCTTTTTCAGGCTGTAAATCCTTAAAAGAAATAAAGCTTCCTATTAATATGAAAAAAGTTCCATCTTATTTTTTAAGTGGGTGTAGATCATTAGAAAAGATTGATATTCCAAATACTGTTAAGAGAATTTCAGGCTCAGCTTTTGCTTCTTGCTCTGCATTAAAGCAAGTTATTCTTCCTGCCAATTTAGAATTAATAGCCTCATTAGCTTTTGAAGATTGTTCAAAACTATCCAAAATTACTTTTAATGAAAAAATATACTATGTAGGAAATAGAGCTTTTAAAGGTTGTACATCTCTCTTGGAAGTAGAACTTCCCGATAGTATTACAAATCTTGGGGTTGGTGCATTTGAAGACTGTAAACGAATAACTTCAGTAAAGTTATCAAATAGTTTAACTGAAGTTCAGGAATTAGTTTTTCATGGCTGTAGGGCTCTAGAGACAATTGAACTACCACCTTCTGTTGTTACAGTAAGTAGTTTTGCTTTTTCAAGTTGCAGAAGTTTAAGGGATGTTAAATTTAGTAAAAATCTTAGGAAGATTGATAGTTGCGCTTTTATTGGATGTATTCAATTAGAAAGCATTGAACTTGGAGATTCTGTTGAAGAAATAGGAAATAGTGCTTTTCAGTACTGTAACAATTTAAAAGATATAACAATAAAATCAAAAAGTATTCTCTTTGGAACTTTAGTATTTGACAGTTGTGATGTAATTGAGAAAATAAATGTATATAAAGATAGTGAAGTTGAGCAATATTTTAAAAACGAGGGTTTTGAAAACCTTATAAATCATATTGATTAGTTTAAGAAAAACACTTTATATCTAAAATAAGTTGCACTTCAAGCGTTAAAGTAATTTTGATGTTTGAGGTGCATTTATAAAAATAAAAATGCTTTAAAAAAAAGTACTATTATTTATATTTTATAGTTTAGTTAAGGCAAATGAGGAATAGGATGAATCCATATATTAAAGGAGTATTGTTAACTAGTTTGTCAGCAGTACTATTTGGGTTAAACCCTTTTTTTGTAAATTTACTACAAAATAGTAATGCAGGAGTACCTTTTACACTTTTAATTAGGTTTGCAGGAAGTGCTATTGTATTTCTTATTTTAATGTTAATCAAAAAAACACCTTTTGTTTTAATACGAGATTCCCTTATCCTTTTAAAAATTTTTATAAGTTCAGCTTTCTTTTTATTAACTGCTTTTTTACTAATATATTCATATACTAAAGTACCTTCCGGATTAGCTACTGTTTTACACTTTAGCTATCCAATAATAATTATGTTAATGAGTATCAAAGCTAAAAGAGATGTCTTTAATATTCCATTAGGTATATCTATTTTCTTTTCTATTTTAGGAGTTGTGTTTGTCACAAATCCATTTAATATGGAGCTAGATTTAATGGGAGTTTTTGCTTCTATTCTTTCTGCTTTCACTTTTGCTGTTTACTTGTTTATGTTAAATGATAAGCAAATTAAAACAATAAATAATAATGTATTTGTATTTTACTTATCCCTTTTTTCTCTTTTTATATTAATTATAACTCTCTTGTTCTTAAACTCTCCATTTAAGGCAATACAACTAATAAAGCCTAATTCTATGTTTTTACTTGGATCAGTAGGTTTTGTTTTAGCCTCAGCATTTGGTGTTTCGCTTTTCTCTTATGGGGCAAGAAAGGTTGGTGGTCCAATTGCTGGAACTATTAGTGCATTTGAGCCATTAACTGCTGTACTAGTTGGATGGCTGTTTTTAGATGAAAAAACACCTTCTTCTTTTATTTTAGGTGTAATTTTAATAATTATATCAGTAATAATAGTTTCTTTGTTTAGTCGTAGAAGTAAGAAAGCGAAGGTCTTAGCCTAATATGTCTGCCGTATTACAGATTGCAGCATAAAATAATTTACTTGTGAATTGAAAGCGTGTATCCTTGTAATATACAAGGAGGACGTATGGATATTACTTTTTACGGTGCGGCAAAACATGTAACAGGTAGTTGTACTCACATAAAGTGCAACGATAAATCAATTTTAATAGATTGTGGGCTAGCTCAAGGTAGAGATGAGAAAGATATAGGAGAAGAATTTCTTTTTGACCCTTCTCAAATTGACTATGTTTTATTAACTCATGCTCACATTGATCACAGCGGTAGAATTCCACAATTAGTGAAAGAAGGGTTTAAAGGTGAAATTTGGACTACCTCAGCAACTAGTAGGTTGTGTGACATAATGTTAAATGATAGTGCTCATATTCAAGAAATGGAGGCTGAGTGGAAAAGCCGAAAAAACATTAGAGCTGGTAGAGATAAAATAGAACCTTTATACAAAACTAAAGATGCAATTGAAAGTTTAAGACATTTTAGAGAGTGTGATTATAACGAGAAAATAACTTTAGCAGAGGGGATAAGTTGTAGGTTTATTGATGCAGGTCATTTACTAGGGTCCGCTTCAGTTGAACTTTGGTTAGAAGAAAATGGTGAAAAAAGAAAGTTAGTCTTTAGTGGTGATATAGGGAACTTTGATCAGCCAATTGTTAAAGATCCTCATTACATAGATGATGCTGATATAGTTATAGTAGAATCAACTTACGGAGATAGAGTTCATAGAAAACCTAAAGGTGCTGTTGGCCACAGTATTCCTACTAGTGTAAGAGCCCAAGAATTAGCCCTAATAGTGCAATCTACATTCCAGAAAGGTGGGAATGTAATAATTCCAGCATTCTCTGTAGGAAGAACTCAAGAAGTCTTATATTTGTTTAGATATATTATCGACAACAATCTTCTTCCAGATTACCCAAATTTACCTGTCTTTGTTGATTCACCACTTTCAGCTAAGGCAACTGCTATTTTTGCATCAACAATACAAGGCTATTACGATGAAGAAGCCATGAAAATGGTTAATGCTGGTATTAACCCAATTGTATTTCCTACTCTTACTACAATTGTAGATGTAGAACAATCAAAAGCACTTAACTTTAGAAAAGAACCTTGTGTTATTGTCTCTAGTAGTGGAATGTGTGAAGCAGGTAGGATTAAACACCATTTAAAACACAACCTTTGGAAGAGAGAAGCAACAGTTATATTCAGCGGTTTTCAAGCAAATGGTACTTTAGGAAGATCTATCTTAGATGGTGCAAGGCATGTAACAATTTTTGGTGAACAAATAGATGTAAGATGTAGAATAGCTTCTCTTCAAGGAACATCTGGGCATGCTGATCAAGAAGGTTTGCTAAAATGGTTAACATCTTTTTCTAAAAAACCAAAACAAATTTTTGTAAACCACGGTGAAAGTGAAGTAGCTTCCTACTTTGCAACATTAGTAAAGAGCGAGTTAAACATTAGTGCTTACGCTCCTTCTCTTTTAGAGTCTTTCTCTCTTCTTGATACAACAGCTATACCAGTACAAAGTGTATCCCCATTACCAAGTTCTGTAACAACAAAATTATACAACTCTGTTAATGAATTAGTTGGAGAAAGAAAAACACTTGAAACGGTTGTAGAAAGAATGGTGAAGGCTAGTAGAAATTCTGAACTAAATGAAAAAGATGCAATTAGATTAACTAACGCAATAGAAAGATTAGCTAGTGATATAGAGTTCTTAGGTATCAAATGGCATGGAGATGCGGAATAATCTTTTTTAAATTTAATAAAACTATTAATAGCCCTGCTTAGTTTTACAATTAAGTAGGGCTTTCTTTATTTATTGAACAAAAAGAATTTCTTCCTATAAAAACTTGTTATAAAAAGGGGAATTTAAAGCATCCTTTTTGTAAGAATTGTACTAATTGTTTCAATATTTTAATAACCAAAGAAGTGGTGGATAAAAGAGACAATTAAATCAAGAATTCTCTTGGTTATTATTAGTAAAATCCTTTTTTAAACTAACTCTTTTTCTAAACAATTTTACTCTTTTTTTCCCAATAATAAGTTAACAAATTTCAACAAATAAACTTTCTCACCTTTTTGTCACTCTTAAACTATAAAATTATTTTATACAAAAGTTAACAATTACAAAGAAAAGCGAGTTAAATAAATTTATTTAGAGAGTTGTATTTACTAACATAAAACAGAAGAAAAAGAATTATAAAGGCATTAAAATCATACCTACTAACAAATTAAGTGCTATAAGTCTGGCCGGCTGGGTTAAAGGTAGAAAAAATTGTTTGACAGATGTAATAACCTATTGTATCCTAAATGAGAACGTTCTCATTTGGAGGGAAGTTAGTTTATGAATTCAACAATCATTGATGTAGCGAAAATTTGTGGGTACTCGAAGGCAACTGTTTCGAGAGCATTTTCTTCGCCTGAAATGGTTTCTGAAAAAGCAAGAAAAATAATTTATGATGCTGCAAAGCAAGTAAATTATACTCCAAATGCAATTGCGAGGGCGATGGTAAGAAAAAAAACTAACAATATTGGTTTTATTGTAAACGAACAACAATATCCTGTAGTTTTAAATCCCTTCTATTCACCTGTTTTTGAAGGAGTGCTTCAAGTTGGTAGAGAAAGAGGGTACTCAATTTTTATTACATCCGAAAAAGAGATCCAATTACCAACGGGTCAGATTTATATTAAAAAGCAAATGGATGGAATTATTATTTGTGGTCAAACTGATGAAAGTATTGTTGAAGGCTTTAGAGCTCAAAATATACCAGTAGTTTTATTAAACAACGTGTTTGATTTAGACAATTTAGTTTGTGTTACACTTGATCATTATGGTGGTGCAATAAAAGCTGTTGAGCATTTGATAGAAAAGGGAAAAAGAGATATTGCAATTATTTCTGGTCACTTCTCTCCACATGTATATAACGAAAGATTTAGAGGTTACAAAGATTGCTTAAAAAAATATGATCTTTCTCTCAGAGAAGAATATGTAAAAGTAGTCGAACCAATAATGAGTAAGGCTATAGAATGCACTAATGAATTGCTCGCCTTAGAAAATAGACCTACTGCTATCTTTGCTACCAACGATATTATTGCAATAGGGGCAATAAAAGCAGCATTAAGAGCAAATTTATCAATTCCAGAGGACATTGCAATAGTAGGGTTTGATGATAGTGACTTTAGTGAAATTATTGAACCTGAATTAACAACCGTTAGAATAGATAAAGAAGAAATGGGAAAAATTGCTGCTAATAAGCTTATTGATATACTTGAAAATAAAACTTTTGATAAACAGACTATTATATGTGAAACAGATGTAATCGAAAGAAAAACAACTTAGGAAGTGTTATGGAAATCATTTTTATAAATGTAGGATATGGAGATGCTATTTTAATCAAGCACAATTCGCACTACGGATTAATTGATGGGGGAAGCAGTATCCAAGAAGAGTTTCAAGGAAATCGAATATCTTTAAAAGATTTTTTAATCAAAGAAGATATCTCTACTCTTGATTTTGTTATTATCACACACATTCATGAAGATCATGTATGTGGTATATATGAAATAATGAAATCTGTAAGAATAAAATCTTTGTATGTTCCTTATCTACCAAAAATCCTTAACCAAAATGATATAAATATAGAGAGTTGCTACTCTCCAAGTGTTAAGCTCTATACTAAAGCGTTGAATACTTACAAAAATATTTTATCCTTTGCAAAAAAATCTGGTATTAAATGTATTAATTTATTGGAAGACAGTAGCACTATTCAATTTAACAGTTTAGAAGTTAATGCTTTAGAACCAACAATTGAATTAGCAAATGAATATAAACTTAGAATTGAGTCTCTCTTTAATGATGTCGATGAAGAGAGTAGATATAAGCAACTACAAGAGCTTGATAGAGATTCAAACGACTGTAGTTTAGTGTTAAGAGTTATAAAAGATCAGTTCTCATGTATGCTAACAGCTGACAACTGTCCTGCAAATTGGAGAGAAGAAACTTTTTTCTTTCTCAAAAATGAGAACGTTCTCAAATTGCCTCATCATGGACAACCAGATGCAATAAATGAGATTTTTTTAGATGGGATTGGGGCTGAATATATCGTCACTACATCATCTAGTGACAGACGAAATAATAGCTCAAATAGGGATGTGTATAAAAAGATACTAAAAGCTAAAAGCAATATAAAACTACTTTTTACTGATGAGGAAAGGTATGAACCATTTTTTACAAGCAAGCGAGACAATAAGGATTGTATTCGCTTTCAAGTAAAGAATAATAAAGTGAATTTAATAATGTAACAGACTGTTACATAACAAATATTATTAGGAGAAAAGAAAATGAAAAAAGGATTAGTCGTTTTACTTTCATTGGTACTCATTTCGAGTACAGTTTTTGCTCAAGGAGCAAATGAAGAGAAGGCAGAGTTTCCTTCAAAAAAAGTTACTGTTATAATGCCATGGGGACTTGGTGGTGGACCAGACACTATTGCTAGAAAAGTAGCTTCTTTTGGTGAGAAGTATTTAGGAGTTCCAGTAATTGTAGAAAACAAAACTGGTGGTGCGGGTACAATTGCTATGGATGCATTAATGCAATCAAAAGATGATGGATATACAATGGTTGTTTCTAATGGACCATTATTTTCATTAACACCTGATTTTGTTAGTGTTGATTATACAATTGAAGATATTACTCCTTTAATTGGTATGAGAGTTGTAGAATTTGTAATTTTATCAAATCCAAAATTCTCAAGTATTAATTCAATGGATGATTTAATCGCTTTCAGTAAACAAGGAAACAGCATAAAGTATGCTACTACTGGTGGACCAGGAAACGATAGTTATACAATGATTTCAGTTTTATTCAAAAAATTAGGATTAAATGCACAAGCCGTACCATACGAAGGCGGACAAGATGCTATTAATGCTTTATTAGGTGGACACGTTGATATCGCAATTGGCTCACCACCTGTATATCGTCAGTATGTTAAAAATGGTGAGTTTGCTTGCTTAGGTACATTTATTCCTGAAGGAATAGAAGTAGAAGGTATTGGTAGAATTCCATCATTTAAAGAACAAGGAATTGATGCACAATTTGTAGGTATGGACTATTTTGCTGTTAAAAGCAGTGTAGATGCTGAGAAAAAAGCAGTGTTAACTAAATTTATCCAAGATGTATATGCAGATCCAGAATTTAAAACATTCATGGCTAGTCTTGGAATGGAAGCATGGGATGCAACAGAAGATGTGATTTTGGATGAAATTAATCGCCAAACCACAGCTATGAGAGATTATATTGATTTACTTAAGTAATGTAGCTTGTGTAGTAACGGTGCTTTGCACTGTTACTACATTTAAATAGGGATGTAAGTATGAAAATAAAGTTTAATTCGGAAATGATTGCTGGTTGTATATTTTCTATAGTATCAGCAGTTTTATATTTTTTGATTCCTCATGAAATTAAAACTCTTGAGACTACAGCAATTAATGCGCAGACTATTCCAAGAATAGTATTGGGAGGTCTTTTTATTTTCTCTTTTCTTCTACTTCTTCAAGGATTATTTTTATTGCCAAAAAAAGAAATCGTGTTTAATGAAGAGTTATATGCTAGTAGAGAATTTAAAGATTCAATCAGATCTTTGGTATTTATTGCAATATTAATCGTCTATGTTTTTATATTTAAACTACTTGGCTTTATAGTTTCAAACATATACTTAATTTTTGCTATTTTAATTTATTATGGAGCAAAGAAAAAATCATATTATATAATCGCTTTGTTGGTGAGTACTATAGTTTATTTAGTTTTTACAATGTTCTTAAATATTTCATTACCTTAAGAGTGTTTTGTTAATAAAGGGAGTTTTACATGGAGTTATTTTTATCTGGTTTAGAAATATTATTTAATTGGCAGATTCTTCTAGCTATACCCTTAGGGTTAATGCTAGGAATAGTAGTCGGGGCCATTCCCGGATTAACATCTGATTTGGGAATTATATTATGTATACCATTAACGTATACTATGGAGCCAACAGTTGCTATTTTAGTGTTACTAGCTATTTATGTTGGAGGTACATACGGGGGTTCGATTACTGCAATATTAATCAATACACCCGGAACTTCTGCTAATGCTGCTACGCTATTTGACGGATATCCTATGGCACAAAAGGGAGAAGCATTTAAGGCTCTAAGTATGGCTTTATACGCTTCAACAATTGCAGGAGTAATAAGTGCGTTTGTTTTATTATTTGCAGCACCTCCTATAGCTAAGTTTACATTACTGTTTGGACCAGCGGAGTATTTATCATTGGCAATATTTGGCCTTTCTGTTATTGCTGGTGTTTCAAATGACAATATTTTGAAAGGATTAATTGGAGCTTGTATAGGTATTTTCGTTTCTACCATTGGGTTAGATAATATAAGTGGTACTGTGCGTTTTACTTTTAACAATTTACATTTAAGACGAGGAGTTGACTTGATTATAGCCTTAATAGGGTTGTTTGCTATTTCTGAAATACTTATGAAGTCAAAATACAATCCTAAGCTTGATAGGGTTATCGTTGATCCAGCTTCAATTACACGTCAAAAGGTTACAAAAGAAGAATATAAGAGATGTAGAAAACCTATTACTATAGGAACAATAATTGGAATAGTTATTGGAGCAACTCCTGGAACAGGAGGAGGTTTAGCTGGGTTTATTTCTTATAATCAAGTAAAACAATCCTCTAGCCACCCTGAAACATTTGGTAAGGGTGAAATTCAAGGTGTTGCAGCATCTGAATCAGCAAATAATGGTGCCTGTGGGGCAACAATGATTCCTATGCTAACTTTAGGAGTACCAGGAGATGGAGCAACAGCAATTTTAATGGGAGCTTTTATGGTACACGGCTTAGTACCTGGACCTATGTTATTTAAAGAACAAGGAAATATTCTTTATGCGATAATGTTGGGCTTAATTGTAGTTAATATATCTTTATGGTTTGTTGGAAAGTTCTTTACTAGGTTTTATGCTCATATAACAAGAATCCCTTTCGAGCTATTAGCTTGTATAGTCTTAGTGTTTTGTGCTGCAGGAGCTTATTCAACTAACAATAGCCTTTATGACGTATATTACATATTTATTTTCGGAATAATAGCTTACTTTCTTCGACGAATGAATTTCCAATTAGTACCAATCTTACTGGGTATTGTTTTAGGCCCTTTAGCAGAGACAAACTTTAGAAGAGCAATGATATTATCAGATGGCAGCTTATCAATTTTTGTAACAAGACCAATTAGCCTTGTTTTCTTAGTTGTAGCTTTTGGATCCATAATACTCTTTACTGTAAAAAACTTCCAAGGTAGGAAATTAGCGTCTAAAGACTAACTTTGAACCTAAAATTATTTTAATAGAAAAAATCTCTTAATGTTGAGAAAGTACGATTATTTATGTTTAAGCTTTTGCTCAATGCAAAAGCACTAAATATAGCTGTTTGAGGAGAAAATTAATGAAATATGATATTGTTATGATTGGTCATATATCTCAAGATATAATGATTGATCACTTGGGTAAACGCCAAGATATAGTGGGAGGGGCTGTTGTGTACTCTTCCTTTTCTGCCGCTGCAACAGGTGCCAGCGTAAAAGCTGTAACTAAACTTTCAAAAGAAGACCTTAGTATCTTAGAAGCACTAAAAAACGATAATATATCGTGGGAAGTTGGCACTTCCCAGAAGAGCACTTCTATAAAAAATATCTATTATACTGCTGATAAAGAACGTCGTGATGTAATTTTAATATCACAGGCAGATCCTTTTGCTTTAGAGGATGTAATAGATAATGAGACAGGGATATTCCACCTTGCGGGGTTATTTGGCGGTGAGATACCAGATACACTTATTAAACCTTTGTCCCAAAAGGGCGCAGTAGCTATGGATGCACAAGGAGTTCTTCGTTGCCTTGATAAAGAGGAAAATCTAGCTTTCTATGATTGGAAACGAAAAAAAGAATTGCTACCATATATTACTTATTTTAAAACTGATGCTGCAGAAGCAGAAATACTTACTGGCATTTCAAACCGGGCTGAAGCTGCAAGAACGCTTAATAGCTGGGGAGCTAAAGAAGTTATGCTAACACACAATAGTGAAGTCATGGTCTGTTCTAACGGTGAGATATTTACCGCTCCTTATACTCATCGCTCAAATGAAGGAAGAACAGGACGAGGTGATACAACATTTGCAGCTTACCTTGCATGGAGAAAAAACCACTCTGTAGAGGAAGCTACAGCTTATTCAGCAGCACTTTGCTCTTTAAAGATGGAAATCCCTGGACCTTTTAAAAAAACTGTTGATGATGTTATTAAGCGTATGAAAGAAGATGCAAAGTAGCATTTCATATATTAAGTTATAAAAATCTCTTTTATTAACAAATTTGAACATATAAACCAACGATGAAAATTATAGAGTGCAAGATATTTAACCAGTATCTTGCACTCTACTTACTTTTACTTGTTGCTTAAAAATAAAGAAAAATCACAAATATAATCATCATTTTGTAAAAATAAATATTTTTAATAGAACAATTGTAGTAGGTTATTTAGTTAAATTTAACTTAATAGTGGTTGGCAAAAGAAGAGATGGAGTGTTTATTATTTGCTTTGTCATTTATTAAAGCAATTAAAATAAAAAAAATCTATAATTACATCCAAACTATAAGTGAAAGATATAAATCTTTTCTAAGAATTTTCTATGAAAAACTAAAATTAATA
>CAZHNE010000010.1:0-9056 GCA_964533775.1 uncultured Spirochaetaceae bacterium
TAAGGAAAATCCAGGTTTATTCGATGATCCTAAGTAAATATCTAACAGCTTAAAACGGGCTAATCAATTTCCTTGACTAGCCCAGTAATATATTATCATTTAGGACTTGCTTTAACAAAACATTGAAGAAAAACTTTTTGTTTGCTTTACTTAGGGTTGTAACCAATTAGTGTGATAAAAACAACTAAGTTTTGTTAGTTTTATACAAACAATTAGGAAACTGTTCTATTTCACACTTATCTAGGCATAAAAAAACGACAAATTATTATTTTCAAAAAAATTGGAAAAACAATTTATCGTTATTTAATAGTTATAGTTAAAACTTATTTATAATATTTAACCTTATCATTTGCATTGAACAAATCGATTTTGTCATACATAACTTGTTTCATAGCTTCAATACATGGTGGATAAATTTCTAAAGGTTCTCTTAGTGAATCATCTTTTAAAACTTCTCTACACTTTTTATAGAAAGCTGTTTTAATATCACTTGAAATATTAATCTTTTGAACACCATTAGCAACAGCTGCAGCAATTTCTTCATCTGGATTATCACTTCCGCCGTGTAATACTAGAGGAACGTCACTAACATCTCTAATTTCTTTAAGTAAATCAATTCTTAATTTAGGTCTCATATCTTTAGGATATAAACCATGAGCTGTTCCAATTGCAATTGCTAAAGTATCAACATTTGTTTCTTCAACAAATATTTTTACATCTTCAGGTCTTGTGTAAATAATATTATCGGTACTAGCTACACCATATTCGCCAGTTCCTCCAATGGTACCTAATTCAGCTTCAACACTTACATTTACTGCATGAGCTGCTTCTACAACTTTTTTAGTAACTTTAATGTTTTCTTCAAAAGGAAGTTCTGATGAATCAATCATAACTGAAGTAAATCCATCTTGAATAGCTCTCATAACTTGTTCAAAACTTGCACCGTGATCAAGGTGAATACAAACAGGAAAAGATGCGTTTTGCGCCTCTTCTATGACAAATTTTAAAAACCCATCTCTAATAAATTCTAATTCATCAGGATGAATTGAAACAATAACTGGAGCTTGTTTTTCTTCACAAGCTTCAATTATTCCATTTAAAATCATACTGCTGCTTGTATTAAAAGCCGGTACTGCAAATTTATGCTTCTTTGCTACTGCAAGAAGATCTTTCATATTCATTAACATATTTTTTTCTCCTATGTCTAATTAATTTTTAACTAACCATACAGCCTCTGCTGCAAGGAAATATTTTAGTAAAATATTCTAAAACTTATATCTACAATCCATTTTCAAAGAAACATAGGATTTTTATTCTATTATTGGAAATAATACAACTTGCTTAACAGCCAATACATTGTATTTAAAACCTACATAAATATCAATAAAGTATAAGTTTTATATATCCTCTTGTAATTATCACTTACTTATAAAAAAAACTTAAAAGAGCCTAAATTTATCTGGATTAACAAAGAACAAATGTAGCTCAGATCTTATATATTACCTACTAAAAGTTACACAAAGTTGTTAATCTTTCCTCAACATACGGTTGAAGTTTACTCTGTACAAATTCTGGCATGTCTATTATTTTTACAGGATCAGGATTAGCTTTATTTAGTTCAGCAAACTCTGCTACTGCGTCAAAATATAATTTTAAATAATCAGTTCCAAGATTAAATTTATTAATACCATTTGAAAAAGCTATTTTTAATTGATCATCAGGAATACCACTTCCACCATGTAAAGCTAAAGCTGTGTCTGTAGCGTTATTAATCGCTATTAATCTTTCTACATCAAGATTTGGTTCTGTTACATATTCTCCATGAGCATTACCAATCGATATAGCTAAAATATCAACACCAGTTTCTTCACAAAATCTTACTGCTGACTCAACAGTTGTAAAATAGTCTTCCATTTTATTATCAGATGAACTTGCTGCACCTACATGCCCAATCTCACCTTCAACACAAACACCCTTTTGACGAGCAACCTCGATAACCTTTTTAGTTAGAGCGATGTTCTCTTCGATAGGTTTAATCGAACCATCTATCATAACAGACCCAAACCCACAATCAATTGATTTCACCACTGATTCATAAGTAAAATCATGATCCATATGTACAGATATTGGTACATTAACTTCATTTGCTAATTCTTTTACCATTTCTGCAAAGGCTTTACGGCCAGTAGTATGTTGGATAGTAATGTGTTCAGGGTACAACATTACCATAGCAGGTGTATTAGTTGCTTCCGCGGCATAAACAACTGTTCTAGCCATAACATAATCCATACAAACAAAACCAATAACAGCTGTGTTTTTTTCTTTCGCCAATTCTAATTGGTCTTTTGCATTAACTAACATATTTTCCTCCAAAAATATCTACTTTTTTGAAATACCCATTAATCCAACAAGTAATCCACCAGCAAAAAAATCACCCAACCCTACAATAGTTGGATTTTCTACATAATCTAAATTAAAACTAGGTTCACAACCTACCTTTCCACTTAAAGAAGATTCTAAATCTTTACAAAACTGGGATGGTAAAGTTTCTCGTTGGTGGCTGAGTATTTCATCAAACTCTTTAGAGCCAAAATCATCACCATATTTAAAGCGAGTTGAAGCTAAACCAACTCCATATTTTAAAGCTGGTTTAATTATAGTACTGTTTTTACCATAAACTAGAGCCCAAGATTTTGAATGAACAATTAGGTTATCAAAACCAGTTGTTTTATAAACAAATTCAAGAGCTTGAGTTACCTCTTTAACATTAAGAATGTCTATTTTTTCTCCATAAACATCTTGGAGTTCTTCTTCATTCATACTAAGTATATCAGCATAGTCTTTTAATTCTTTATGTACTACACTTTTGAAATTGTCTATTACATAATGACCATCTTCTAATACAACCCAAGTTGAGGGTTTAATTTTTTTAGCATTATTTTTTACATCTACCAATACATTCTCTAAAATATCCCTTTCTAAAACCTGGCTAAAGCAGGACATTAAAAAAGCCTTTGTTTTTTCTAACTTTTCACCTTTGATAAAAGGTATTTTCATATTAGTGCTATCTATATCATTAGATATCATAATTCTATTGCGATTGGTTGTTTTGAAGGAAATATCATTAGCTTCAAAACTTAGACCTTTTGGGTATTGAAGAATTACATGAGGATATATCTTATCACTTGTAGAAATACCAGTATGATTACAGTCAACTAACTCCGGCATACGCTCTTTAAAATGTCTATTATAACAACACATAAAGACACTACTAGGAATACCAAGTTTAGAAACAGCAATAACGGCTCTAGTTGCAGTTCCACCAATAGTAATTTCATAATTAAAATGATTTGCAAATTCATCACACAAAGCAGGATCTGCTGGAATTATTTCTCCACCATTACCGTCTTTCATATAGCACAAACAATTAATCAATAATTCTTTTATAGAATTTACAGAAGGAATAAAATTTATATCTGAATCTTTAATACCATATTTAATAATAAGATTTCGTAAAATTTCATAATCCCAACTTAACTCATAGTCTATACAAGTATGATAGCCTGTTCCAATTTTATTAAGCATTAAAAGAATCTCCACTCTTTCTAGTTTGTATTAATTACGAGCGTTTTCTATAAAAAACTAGAAAAATAACAAAAACGCCGAGAAGAACAATTCCAGGAAAAAAACTGTAAACAAAAACGTCAAATATTACTCTATCTGAGACTTTACCTAATTCACTAAAATGTTGTATAGCTAAAAAATAAAGCCCAACAATAATCGAATATAAAATAAAAATTGAGGGTAAAATAATACCTAGAAATTTGTTTTTTCTTGTGCTCAGTAGTATTTGCAAGAAAAGAATCCAAATATAAAATAATGGACTAGTAACTGCATACCTAACAAAATCCCAAAAAGTAGAATCCATATTCCTTCACCCTCGATTTACATTGTTTAATAAAACAAAGATTTTCCTTCCG
Source organism: uncultured Spirochaetaceae bacterium (assembly GCA_964533775.1). Taxonomy (GTDB): domain Bacteria; phylum Spirochaetota; class Spirochaetia; order Sphaerochaetales; family Sphaerochaetaceae; genus Pleomorphochaeta. The sequence continues at coordinate 3,981 of CAZHNE010000010.1, forward strand.
ATTCAAATAATCTTATCTTTTCTTTTACAACAACTTTCATTGTTTCAATACAAGCTGGGTAAATAAGATTTGGTTCTCTAATTGTAGGATCTTGTAAAATTTCTCTACACTTTTGATAAAAAGGATCTTTTATATCAGCAGAAATATTAACTTTACTAATACCGTGTTTTACAGCTTTTGCAATTTCTTCATCTTTATTAGAAGAACCTCCATGTAAAACTAAAGGAACATCTACATTTTCGACAAGTGAATCTAAAATATCAATTCTTAATTTAGGTTGTTTCCCTTTTGGATAAATACCGTGTGAGGTTCCAATAGCAACAGCCAATGCATCAATACCTGTTCTTTCTACAAACTCTTTAGCTTGAATAGGATCGGTGTAAAGGATTTCATCTGGAGCTTCAGTTTCAACTGAATCTATTACTCCAATTGTTCCTAACTCCCCTTCAACCGATATATTAACCGCATGAGCAGCTTCAACAACTTTTTTACAAATTGCAACATTTTCTTCAAATGGTTTTAATGATGCATCTATCATAACAGATGTGTATCCACACTCTATTGCTTCCATCACTTGCTCAAAACTACTACCATGATCTAGGTGAATACATACTGGTATGCTTGCATTGTGAGCTTCATCAATAACTGCTTTGACGAATGATGATTTAACAAAATGTAATTCATCAGGATGAATTGCAATAATAACAGGAGATTTCAATTCCTCGCAAGCCTCAATTACACCAGTCAAAATCATATTGCTAGATGTATTGAATGCAGGAATTGCAAAATTGTTTTCCTTTGCAACTTTTAAAATATCTTTCATATTCATTAACATAACTTATACCCCTTTAGTATATAAAGTAAATTTAGAAATTATCCTTTTACAGCACCAGCTGATACTCCAGCTATAAAATATCTCTGGAAGAAGATAAATAATACAAGAATTGGTAAACTTCCCAAGAAGCTCATTGCCATCATTTGGTTCCAGTCGTAACTATGCTGACCCATAAGGAGGTTAATACCAACAGTAACAGTACGCATTTCAATTGTTTTTGTAAGAACTAAGGCAAACAAATATTCATTCCAAGCCTTCATAAAAGTATACATTCCAACAGAAATAATTCCAGGAAGTGATACTGGTACTAAGATTCTCCAAAGAACTAACATTCTTGATCCACCATCAATCATGACAGCTTCATCCAACTCAGTGGCAATTGTATTAAAATAGCCCGTGAGCAGTAAAATACAGTACGGTAAAGTAAATACAAGATAAGTTAATATAAGGGCCCAATACGTGTTAAATATTTTCAATGTTACTATAAGACTAATGTATGGAATCATTAAAACAATCCCAGGTACAGCTTGAACACTTACTATAATTGTATTAAGAACTTCTTTTCCTTTAAATTGGTATCTACTAAAGGCGTAAGCAGCCATAATTCCTACAATCAAAGTAATAATAACTACCACTATTGCAACAAAATAACTGTTTAAAAAGAATCTAATTTTTACAGGGTCACTTAAAACCTTTTTATAAGCATGAAAGCCAAAACTTTCATCTATAAATTTAGGTGGCCACATAAACATATTTACGTTAGATTTAAACGACGATAACAACATCCACAATACTGGAAATCCTGCAAAAAAGGCTCCTAATATTAGGAAAAACCAGAATAATAGTTTGGTTGATAATTTTTTCTTTCCCATCATAATTGTTACCCCTTCAAAGAATTTTGATGCTTCGCATATAGTAGAGCTACCACACTACATAGAAGTAATACAATTACTGCAGCAGCCGAAGCTAATGCATATTCACTTCCGTAAAATACCGCTTTGTATATGTATACACTTAAAGTGGTAGTAGTATTTACTGGTCCACCACCGGTTAACATCCACAAAACAGCAAAAGTCTGTATTGTCCAAACAAAATCTAATAAAGATATACTAATTAAAATAGGCTTTAATTGTGGAATAGTTATGTGAGCAAATAAACCCCATTTACCTGCTCCATCAATAGTAGCACTTTCATATAGTTCTTCAGGTATACCTTGTAATCCTGCGAGAATACTAATCATATAGAATGGATACCCTGCCCAAATATTAACAACTGTAACAGTTAGTAAGGCTCTACTACGTAAGCTTAACCACTGGGCATCTTTAGTTGCTACATTAATTAAGGATAATAAATAATTGACAATTCCTTGAGGCTGCAACATTAATTTCCATAATACTGCAACAACAGACGCTGTGAAAATCCATGGCAAGAAATAAATTACTCTTGCAACAGTTTTTGTAGGACTATTGAAGTAGTCAGAGTTTATCAATAAAGCAAATCCCATTCCTAAGAGAATGTGGCCTATTACACTAAGTGATACAAAAACTACGGTATTCCTTACAGCTTGCCAAAAGGCGCTATCTTTTAAAATTGTTACATAATTATCTAATCCTACAAACTCTGGATTGCTTACTACAACAGCATTGTTAAGAAAAGAATAACTAACAACCATTGCTATAGGTATTACTAACAAAACCATTATTATAACAGCTGTAGGTGTTAAAAATGCATATGGTTCCAATTTTCTTTTCAATTCATGGCTTAAAATCAATTTAATCCTCCTAAATTGTCAATAAGTGCAAAATATATTTGCACTTATTGATTAAAAACATGTTAAGTAAAATTATTCACTATAAACAGTGTCGATAACTTCTTGAACATTTTCTAAGTATTTTTCTACTGATACATCACCTTCCATGTATGGAATTAATGCATTAATAAATTCTACCATTATAACGTTAGCTTTTTTCATTCCAGTAAACTCGTTAATTGGGAAACCTTCTGCAAAAATACCATATACATCTTGGAATACAGGATCAGAAGTACTGTAGTCAGGATTTGCTAAAGAACTACCTGGGAATGCTGATTGTGTTTCAGCTAATCCAGCGTTAAGTTCACCACCAAATAAGTATTCTACAAATGCTAATGCTTCAGCTTTATGTTTACTTGATTCAGTAATACCTACAGCCCAGCTAGCTACACACATACCACTCTTTCCATCATAACCGTCTCTTACAGGAACGCCTACTGTAGCGATTTCTAAGTTAGGGTTATCTCTTCTCCAAGCTTGAAGAACTGCCATTGAGTTAATAATAAATGCAACTTCACCACTGATGAACTTTGAAGTCATATCTTGTTCAGTTATAGCACTCATTCCAGGAATTAAATATCCTCTTTCATATAATGTTTTATAGAATTCTGCAAATTCGATCATATCTTTGTCGCCAGCAACTGCATAATTTCCATTTTCATCCTTCATTGTTATATTTGATGCCCAAGCATAACCCATATAAACGTTTTGGATTCCAGATGGAGATGATGTTGAAAGATTTAATGCGAATGGATAATAACCATTACTTGCAATAGCATCACAAACGTCTAAGAAATCTGACCATGTTTCTGGTAATTCAGTTACACCAGAAGCTTTAAGAATATCCATATTTACAAACATTGGATATGCAAAGTTAAGAACTGGAAGGGCATATGCACTACCTTTTGCTCTCCATTGATCAGTAAATAAACTTTGGTCTGTATTATTTTCAGTCATCAATTTAGACATGTTTGTTAAAACACCTTGATCTGCAAAGTCATATAACCAGCTACCGTCAACACTGATAATATCAGCAACAGTATTTGAAGAAAGACCTGACATTATTGCAGTTTTTGTATCTGCAAAAGGTGCACTTAAAAGTTTTACTCTTACACCTGTCTTTTCATAATATTCATCCACGATGTTTTGCATATATCCATCAGGAAGTTCCACTGCCCACCATTGTTGGAATTCAATGACTACCTCGTCTTTTTTTGCTGATTCAGAACTACCTGCTGCAAAAAGACCACTTGTTGCAATTAAGGCAACAAACAAAACTAATAAAGTTGTTTTGAAAAATTTGAAATTTGTTTTCATAAAACTATCTCCTTTTTTGTTAATTTGTCTTAATCTTAACCTATATTTTCAGTTTGTCAAGTAAAAAACAAACAATTGCAAACATATATCTTGTTCGCTTTGTTTGTTTTTAATGTTGACGTCTTTCATTCGGTACCTTATAATTGTATATACATTACTTAGATTCATTATTAGGAGTTCTTATGGAAAAGAAGTTCCCGCACCAAAGACAAAAAGAGATTTTAAATTTATTGTTAAAAAACAACCAACTACAGGTTGCTGAGCTTGCTAATCAATTAAGCGTTACTCAAGCAACCATAAGAAGAGATTTAACGTCCCTCGAATCATTAGGGAAGCTTTACAGAACCCACGGTGGGGCTATTCTCAAAGAGCCAACAGTTTCCTGGCTTTCAACATCACTTAAAGAAAGAATGAAGTCACACACAAAAGAAAAAGAAGCTATTGCTAAATCAATTTTACCTTATATTGAGGACTCTGAAACTATAATGATGGATGGTGGTAGTACAAACATGGCTATTGCAAGACAACTATCATCACATAAAAACAACTTACTTATTATTACAAACTCCCAAGCTATAGGTGAGGTTTTCGCAAAAGATGAAAATTCCACAAATACTGTTTACATAATTGGTGGAGAATTACTATATGGAACTCAAAATACTGTAGGACCAATTGCTCAAAATAATTTAAACTTGTTTACAGCGGATAAATCGATTACATGTACAACTGGAATTATCCCAGAAGAGGGCCTTTTTTCAGCGTCTCCTCAAGAGTCAGAAATTAAAAGGTTGATGCTTAAGCGTTCTAAAACAAAAATATTAGTATTTGATATTTCAAAAATAGGTGTTCCTGCATTAAGCAAGTTTAACGATTTTGAAAACATTGATCTTGTTATTACTAACAAAGATATCGACCCCAAAGATTTTGAAATATTAAAATCAAAAGTAGGGAAAATAAAACTAGCCTAAAAAATATAAAGAGGTATAAATTAATGAATAAAATTTCATTAGGGTTCGGTAATAATACTGATTATGAATTAGTTTGGGATACAATGACAATTGAATCTTTAATTAATGAATTTAATATAAAAAATGAAGATATTCAAAAAAAAGCA
>CAZHNE010000010.1:9156-24922 GCA_964533775.1 uncultured Spirochaetaceae bacterium
CTGATTCCCTCTTCAATTGAATATATTTGTAGTAATAAAGAAACAAATTATGATATTCATTTGATATTTCAATACCCCAAAGACATATCAATTAAAGCAAACGATATTTCAATTCAGACAAATAGAGCAAATAGGATAATAATTGGAAACAATGACGTTAATTCTGTTATGAAATTATCACAAGACTTTTTCGATAAGTACGTAAAGAATTCTAATGTTTTAATGATTAGTGGATTTAACAACATGACTGATCTTAGCCTACTAAAGAATAGATTAAGCTTCATAGTTAAGAACATTAAAGAATCTAAAGATCTTAAAGTTTTTTATGAAGATGCACATTTTGTATGTGAAGAAGCAAATCAATTGTGCAAAGACATACTATTTAAGCATGTTAATGTTTTTAGTTTTAATGAAGATGAACTTAATAACTATTGTAACAGAGTTGTTGATTTATTAGATGAAGAAGATGTTCTCAAAGCTATTGAAGAATTATATAAAAAGCTCCAAGTTGAAACATTAGTTGTTCATTCTAGATATTGGGCAATTGCATATGGGAAAAATGCGAATACCTACAAGCCCTGCTTAAAGGGCGGAATAACTATGGCTACTACTAGGTTTAGATTCGGAGACAACTTTTTAAATAAATCTCAGTATTTAGAAACTGACAATTTAGAAGATGGCGAAACTGAGCTTAAGTTTGCTACTAAGTTTAACTCTATAGCAAACAATGTAGGCCTTTGTGTCCCATCTGTAAAAGTTGACGAAACTGATGTTACAACTGTCGGACTTGGAGACTCTTTTGTTGGTGGATTTGTTTCTAAATTAAGCGAATTAAAATAGGATGATAAGATGTTAAACTGTAAAGAGAGAAGAGAAGAAATTGTAAATATAATTGAAGAAAATAAAAGAATCTCAATTGATGAATTAGTTTCCAATTTTAATGTCACAGAGCAAGCAATTTATAGAGATCTTAATTATTTAGAGAGAAAAAACAAAATAGAAAGGACTTCTAAAGGTGCTATTGCCTCTCAATCAAATGCTACTAGACGTTCTCTTAACTTAGACTATAGAGAAACTATTTACTTTAAAGAAAAAGAAGCAATTGGCAGATTTGCTTCAACATTAATTCAGAGTGGAGACAGTTTAATAATTGATGGTGGTAGCACAACACTAGTATTTGCGACCAGCCTTGTTGAAAAACGACGATTAATGGTTCTAACAAACATTAACACTATTGGAACAATTATAAAAAAAGAAAAACTAAATAGAGCAATTCTGATAGGTGGATACTTATTAAAAAGTACACATACTACAGTAGGCAAATTAGCTAAATCCATTATATTACAACACAGGGTAAACAAAACAATTATTGGAGTATGTGCCATAGATGTAGAGACGGGTTGTTTCTATACAAACATTGAAGAAGAAGCTAAAATAAAGCAAGCGATGATTGAAGTGGGACGTGAATTGATTATTCTCGCAGATAGCTCTAAAGTTAAAAAAGAAAAAAAACACTTTGTATGTGATTATACTTTAGATAAACACATAACATTAATAACAGATGATAAACTTAGTAAAAGCCATAAGAAGGCTTTAGAAGATAAAAATATAAAAGTAATAACTGTCTAATAGGAGGACATAATATGACAAAACAAACTTATGAAGAAGCTAGAGAAAAAGCATTAGAGTTTTATAGTAAAGCAAATATAACATTAACTGAAAAAGAAAAAGAAAATGTGGAAGTTGCTGACTTTGGACTAAATAATTTATATGAAACTGGATTACAAATAATAACCTACATTAACACAGAAAGGGTTTGTGCAAAAGAAATGGTCCTTTTCCCAAAACAAACTTGTCCAGAGCATAAGCATCCTACTATTGATTCCGTTCCTGGTAAAGAGGAAACTTTTAGATGTAGATATGGAAAAGTGTATTTATATGTTAGTGGTCCTAAAACAAAAAACGTCGCATGTGATACTCCAAATGAGCACTACACTGTATTTAATGAGGTAGTACTCCTCCCTGGGGAGCAGTACACTATTTATCCTGATACTTTGCACTGGTTCCAAGCTGGAGATGAAGGTGCTGTTATATCAGAATTCTCTACCGAAAGTAATGATCACACCGATATTTTTACAGATCCAAACATACAAAGAGAACCTACTGTAGAATAAAAGTTATTAAGTTGAATATACGCACATCTTATTCAGCGCGTATATTCATCTATTTGTTTCTATTTTTGTACCTTAAGTTGATAAACTAAAAGAAGCACTACTTATTCAATTATAACACTAACGACAGGCCTTTTGCCATCTAAGCTTGTAATTTTACCTTTAAACAACATACCAGGGGCAGCAAAAGGCGGGGTGTTTTCAACAAACACATCAATGTAGTTACCAGTAATTCCGGTAAACTTTCCACCTTTTCTGTTTTGAAGAACTACTTCACACTCTTTACCTAATTGTCTTTCTAAATATATTTCATATAATTCAATGGATAATTCTCTAAGCTTTTTTGCTCTTTGATCTCTAACATATTCAGGAGCTCTATCTTTTGCTTCAAAAAGTTCTGTATCAGGACGTGGAGAATAAGGGAAAACATGTAGTTGAGTAAAACCATACTGTTTTAAGAACTCATAACTTTCATTAAATTCATCTTCGCCCTCTCCCGGCAATCCAGCAATTACATCAGCTGCTATAAATGGATCATCTTTAATCTCTTTTAAACGGTTAACAATATAAATTAAATGTGCTTTATCATATTTTCTGTTAACTCTTTTTAATACATAATCATTTGCACTTTGAACTGGAATATGAAAATGTGGTTGTATTCTAGAATCTTTTAAAGCCTCAATTAGTCTATCGTCAACATGATCTGCCTCCAAGGATGATAACCTAAGCCTTATATCAGGTCCTAAAGCTACTAATAACTTTTCTATTAATCCACCAAGACCATCATTCTCATGGTCATACATTGTTAAATTAACACCAGTAAGCATTATCTCTGTAAAACCTTGTTTTTCTAAATCAAGAGCTCTTTTAACTACAATATCACTATCTAAACTAACTGCTTTACCACGAGCGATATGAACTCTACAAAAATAACAATTATTATCACATCCATCTTGCACTTTTAAATATGCTCTGTTGTGATAAGAAAACGATGCGGCAGCATAGTCAAAAACAGAAGCATCTTCATCTGTAAATGTTCTAATAGCAGCTTCTAAATTCATTCCACTTTGAAGTGCTGCATTAACGTGCTTAGGCAACTGTAAAAGATGTGCCTTTTTTGTTAATGGTACTACTATTATATTTTGATTTAAGGATTGAATATCATCAGCATTTAATTCAGCATAACATCCTGTTACAACACAAACACCAACATCAGCAAATTTTCTAATCATTCTTCTAGCTTTTTGTTCGGCCTTGCTTGTAACTGTACAAGTATTAACTATATATATATCAGCAGATTCTTTTGCACTTACAATCGAAAATCCTTCGCTTACAAAAGCATCTGCTATTCCTTCACTTTCACATTGGTTTAATCTACAACCTAATGTATATACACAAACGTTCACCTAGTCCTCCTGGGATACTAAGTCTTGCATTACATAATCTAAAGCACCCTTTAGTCCCATACGCATCTGTTTGGCGTAAGGATTATATTTTTGCAAATCATGAAAAAGTTGGATAGGGTCATTACAAGTTTGTTCAACAATACTCATTAGCCTTCTATAACCTACAGTTGCTAATTCAGTTGGCTGAAGAGCTAGCTCATCTAGCACTCTTCCAATAAAGTGAGTAATACCTTGTGACCAAGCAGCTTCCCTATCATGTGCATCGGGAGACATTTCTAGTATATGTAATTGCCAAGATTCAAAGTCTTTTAAGATACTATCATAAATATCTTTAGGGCAAGATACAGGATAAATAACAAGAGGTAAACCCCTCACCCCATTCTTGCCTGAATCAGGTCCAAACATTGGGTGAGATGCTATGCTATAAACATCTTTAGAAAGATTTTCCCTCATTATTTTAGCTGGATAAACTTTTACAGAACAAGTATCGACAACTATTGCACCTTTTTTTATTCTACCGCTAATAGACTTAACTACATGTTCAAAAACACTAATTGCTACACATAAATATATAATATCACAATTGAGAAGTTCGTCCTCTGTTACTTGAACAACGCCATGAATTTCTTCTTTCTTGTTTCTACTGTATCCACAGACATCTTCATTACCGTGCCTTACCAATTCTTCTGCCCAAAAGCGTCCAAATCTTCCTAGTCCATACACCCCAATCTTCATATTCTACCATCTTCCTTCTAAAGTAAAAGATACATCAAGCCTCTTATTTCATTCAAGGCAATTAGGGTAAATAAATTAAATATATGCTTCTTTCAATTTTAAAATGACATTTAAAACAATGTGTTATTTAAAGATATAAAATTTCTGCTATAATAGAACAATAATACAAATAAAATCAGTATTAGCTACTTCATGATAAAGGTTATATAAAAGGTAATTGCAGCTATTTTTGAGCAAACACTCAATAAAGCAATTTAAAAATGATTTTTCTTATGATAGTATAAAGCTAACAAACTGTTTAATATTAGGAGATAAAATAATGACATTTGCAGAAAAAATGAAATCGCAAGCTAAGAAAGCTCAAAAGAACTTAATCCTTCCAGAAGGCTGTGAGGAAAGAACTTTAAAAGCTGCTCAAATAATTATGGAAGAAGATTTAGCTAAGTCTGTAACACTATTAGGTAAAGTAGATGAAATTAAGGCTAAAGCAAAAGAAGTTGGAGTAGACTTATCTAAAATTAATCTTTTAGATCCAGAAGCTTCTGATAAAAGAGAAGCGTATGCCACTGAATACCAAGATTTAAGAAAACACAAAGGTATGACTTATGAAAATGCATACGAGTTAATTATAGATCCTTTAAGATGGGGCGCTATGATGACAAGATTAAAAGATGCTGATGCTATGGTAGCAGGAGCTCAAAACACAACTGGTGATGTATTATTAGCTTGTTTCACTATTATTAAATGTAAGCCTGGTATTAAGAGTGCTTCTAGCTGTTTTGTTATGGCTACAGATAAGACAGAATTAGGAGTTAACGGATCCTTTATTTTCGGAGACTGTGCAACTATTCCTAATCCTACAGCTGAACAACTTGCTTCTATTGCTGAATGTTCTGCTGACTCTTGTAGAACTTTCTTAGAAGCTGAACCAAAAGTTGCTCTTCTTTCCTACTCTACAAAAGGTTCTGCAGGCGGAGACCTTGTAGATAAAGTTCAACAAGCAACACAAATGGTCAAAGAAAAATGTCCTACTTTAGCAGTGGATGGTGAATTACAACTTGATGCAGCTATAATTGAATCAGTTGGTAAATCTAAAGCTGATGGTTCTCCTGTTGCTGGGTTTGCAAATACTTTAATTTTCCCAGATTTACAAGCTGGTAACATTGGATATAAACTTGTTCAACGCCTAGCTGGAGCTGAAGCATACGGTCCAATTCTTCAAGGTTTTGCTAGACCTGTATCTGACTTATCAAGAGGGTGTAGTATAGAAGATATTGTCGTAACTAGTGCTATTACTTTAGCTCAAGCAGCTAGTTTAAATTAATAATTAATCAAAACGAATAGACATAAATAAGGGAATGACTCCAAATCATTCCCTTTTTATATTATAATTTTTTATTATTAGTTTACAACAATACTTTGTTTAGTAAACTACACTGCCAACAGCAAAAATGCTGGGGCTGCAATTAATAGTGAAGCTATAAAAGTAATAATGTGTCTCATGTATAGTCCCCTTCAACTTTAAAAGTTTTTTTAAATAAGCAACTACATTGTATCAAACTTTACTACTTCTGACAAGAGTTATACACAATTTCTTATTAACATCAATTTGATGAGCTCTAATAATACTTAATTTATTGCTATATAAAGAATTATCTAAATGACAACTTTGACATATATAAATAAATATAAAATATTAAGCAATTTATTCTTCGTTTAACAAGTCAACTTGTTCACTAATTTTTATAAAATCATTAACACTTAGTTTTTCAGCTCTCTCTTGAGGAGAAACTCCAGACTTATCTAAAGCTTCAATCAAAACTTCTTTACTATATATTTTTCCACATTTGCCACTGATTAAGTTGTTTTTAATAGTTTTTCTTCTTTTAGAAAATAAATCTCTTACTACTGTAATAAATGTATCTCTTAAATCTTCACTAACTAAAGGTTTAGCTAATTTATTCATTACAATAACACTACTAACTACATTTGGGGATGGGAAAAAAGCCGCACTATTTATATCCATTGCTATTGTAACATTATAATCAATTTGAGCTAATACTGAGAAGGAGGAGTAAAGCTTAGAGCCGCTACCTGCGCAAAGCCTTTGAGCAACTTCTTTTTGAAGAGTAAAAACCATTCTTTTTGGGTGACATTTATTTTCTAATAACTTAGCAATACAAACACTACCAACGTTATAAGGTAAGTTACCACAGACAACATCAGGAACACCGTTTTTTTTATGCTCTATAAGAGTTGTTTTTAAAGCATCACCTTCAATTAAGGTAAACTTTTCCTCATCAGGGAATGCTTCATTTGCTAAGATTCTACTAAAACCATAATCTATTTCAAAAGCAGTTAAATAAACATCTTCCTCTAGTATTAGGGAAGTTATTGAGCCTAAGCCTGGTCCAATTTCCCAAACCTTCATATCTTTAGAAAGCTCCATAGTGTTAACAATGCGTTTTCTTACATCTTTTGACAATAAGAAATTTTGGCCAAACTTTTTACTCATAGCCAATTCTTCTCTTTCTAATAAATTCGTAATTGCACTAATGCTTTCATACGGAAAATCCCAACTCATTTTATTTATAGCTCCTAAATTTCAAACTGTGTTTAGCATACAGATACACAGCTAAAGAGGTCAATACTAAAAGTGCGAAGAAGATATAGCCTTTAAAATTAATTAACACACTCGGTAACTTACTATTTATAAAGCTTCCATTTTGGAAGAAAAATGTAATTACCCTTTCAACGAATCTAATTATCTTATGAAGATAAAAATTAACTTCTTTTGAAATATTCATAATAAGCTGTAAGACTGCCTCTAAGACCCCTGGATTAAGATTTCTTACAATAAGGTAATAAAAATCAACAAAAACACAATTGATTAATAAGCACAAGGCAACCACCATTTCAAATGTAACAAATATTGTTACTGTTGGAGCTAGAAAAATGGCTAAAATACACCACGATCCTCCAAGGGAAATAGAAAGAGGATATGTAATTAATATAGCAAAAACGGTGGTTAAAACTGAAGCTAAAACTTTATTATTATTTTTAAATATTGAAGAATACAAAAAGATTGCACACAGCGCTCCATAACTAAATAAACACCCCGCACTTCTAAAAGTCGATGGAAAAACAATAGCCTGTATTATTGCTGTTAACAATAAAACAACTTCGCTTTTGATTTCACTCTTCACTCGTCCTAAATTGAGCAGATACATTATTAAGGATCTAATTAAACTAGGAATTGGACCTGTTATATAAATAAAGTAAAAAATGAAGAAAAGACAAAAATACTTTGTTTTATCTTCCTTAAAAAATAGACTTAAGATTTTAGAAAAGAACAGAGTAATTATCGACAGATGCATTCCAGAAAGAGCTAATAAATGAGCACAGCCTAAATTTAAAGCATAATCTTTAAAGATAAACCCCTCTTGATCACATCGACCAAGTAATAGCATTCTCGCTAAAGGAGTATGGATGTAACCTTTAATTTTTTTTAAGATATAAACTCTATTATCTCTAGCTTTAAATAAAGAACTGTTAAAAAAAGAGCCATACTTTTTATTTTCTTTTAATACAGTTATGTCTTTTGCTTTGTAAATATCAATTTCTTCACTATATTCAACTCTAGCTCTTACTGGAGTAAAAAAAAGCAAATCATAGTTTTTGTTAAATAAAATGGGAGTTTGCCCTTTTACACTAACACACGTTCCGTCTTGCAAATATCCTTTATTACAATCAATAATTAAGTAGTAAGAACCTGATTTTGTCCCGCTTTGATCTTTAACTACATACCCTTCTACTTCTTTAATTAACCCTTTGCTAACACCTGATTTAAACACTTTATTACAATTTACACTCATTGCAGAAAGGTAGAGAGTAAAAATACATATTATTATAATTTGATAATGTGGATTAGATGATATAACAAGAAGAATTGAAGAAATAATAAAACAAGAAAGGATGAAAAATATTGGCTTATATAACAGCACCTTATTATTGTAGCTAAGGTAAAATATAAGGGTAATTTGAAATAGTATAAAATATCTTAATATTGCTTGAGCAAAAAAAAAGTAACTAGTTTGTTTGAATCTCATCAATATAACTAATTACTTTATGATAATATTTGCCCTTACTTTTTCTCTAAAGCCACTAAAAGAGTTAATAGAGTTAAGGAAAATTTGTCTACTTTGCCATACTCAATAAGTTTTGAGCTTAAGACTTCATCACTCTTGTTTTTTTCTCTCACTTTTGTGATTTTTTTATAAAATCTTTTTAATTTTGGAGTAGAAACCAACTTTTTTCTTAATAATTCTATAACTTGCTCTAAATGTAGTTTATCATCTTCCCCAATTTCAATTGGTTTAACTTTCCCTTCAACCAACGTAAGAGCATCAGCGATATCCAAAGTATCTAATGAATTTAGTTCATACAAATAGGTTTCAATTATTTGTATTAAATTCAAATCTTTAAATTTAGCTTCATTAACGCCTCTTTTTATTTCTAATTTCTTTTTATGCGCAACAGCAGCTTTAGTATCACGCTTAGCAAAAAATCGCCAAGTTATAATAGCAAAAATAATACTACCAACAGCTTCATCTAATAATGGAATAGGATCTCTTATAACTAGGGATAAGAAAAAATACATTATAAAAAAAGCTCCTGTTGAAGCAAACAATCTTATAAAATATCGCTTTTCTTGAATCCATAAATTAACACTCGCATCAATTTCTTGAAATGCTGCTCTATTAATATATTCATTGTCTTCTGTTGTTAATGTATTCCCGCTAAAAACAGTTATTTCTCTTTCGCTATTTAAATCTCCAATCTCTTTGTTTTTATAAAAGGGATTGAGTAATATAGGTTTTAAACTTTTAAAAAAATAAAGGTACACCACTTTCTTGCCTCCAAGTTTGTCTAGTATATAAACACTTTTTAAAAAAAGATAGAAGTGTACCTTTTAACTTTTTATAATGATGAGTCAAATTCAGAAATAATATCATCTTGGTTTTTCATCAATATTTCTCTCTTTCCAGATAAGAATATGTAATATTTAATTTTTGGTTCTGTTCCACTAGGTCTTACAATAAGTTTTTCACCAGACTCAAAGTTAATAATTACAACATCAGATTTAGGAAAGCCTGTTCCTTCTTCTAATAAGTCAACAATATTTGAAATTTTTCTATTAACTAAAGTGTCGCCTACTTTTAAGGAGTGGAAAGCGTTCATTATCTCATCCATTTTAGCTTTACCACTTGCTCCTTCATAATCTCGAGCTAAGACTACTTCTGTACTGTACCCATACTTGTCGTAAATGGCGTCTAATCTATCTTGAAGAGTTAATCCTTGAGTTTCTAAGTAACACATTACCTCAACAGCTAGAAGAGCTGTGGAAACAGCGTCTTTATCTCTAACTTCAGGAACACTTAAATAACCGAAACTTTCTTCACAGCCAAATAAGAAGTATTTGTCTGGATTATTTTCAAGACTCTTAATTTGTTCAGCAATGTATTTAAATCCGGTTAGTACATCTTTTGATTCACCACCGTAGGATTCTGTAATTGTCTTTACCAAATCTGTTGTAACTAAGCTTTTTACAACTAAAGGAGTTCCTTTTCTCTTCATTTGAGCACTAGTTTCTAAAAGATAATCACAAAGTAAGACCGCAATTTGGTTACCGCTTAATAGTTGATATTCTTTTTTATCTTTAGTTTTTGGAATAGCTATACCTAGTCTATCTGCATCAGGATCTGTTCCTAAAACAATATCAGCTTTTTCTTTTATAGCTAATTCAATAACTTTTTCCATGGCTTGTGGGTTTTCTGGATTAGGTAAATCAACTGTTGGGAAATTACCATCAGGTAATTCTTGCTCTTTTACTACAACTGTATTCATACCAAATTTATCTAATAGGTGTCTAATTGGAGTATTTCCAGATCCATGCAGTGGTGTGAAAGCTACTGTGATTTTAGAATTTTCTACAAGTTCTTTTCTTCTTATAGAGGAAACAACCATATTGTAGTAAGCTTCATCAATTAAAGGATTTATACAGTTTAAATAACCGCTCTCTCTAGCTTCTTTTTCGCTAATTTCTTTAATGTCTTCTAGAGTTACACTGTTAGCTAATTTAGCAATTGCAACATCATGAGGAGGAGTTACCTGTCCCCCATCACCCCAATAAACTTTATAGCCATTATATGGACTAGGGTTGTGGCTTGCAGTAATTACTATTCCTGCACTTGCCTTTAACTCTCTTAGAGCAAATGAAAGCATCGGAACAGGCCTTAAGCTATCATACAAGTGAACCTTTACTCCATTAGCAGCTAAAACAAGAGCTGCATCTAATGCAAACTCACTACTGTAATTTCTTGAATCAAAAGCTATAGCAATTGATGGATTATCAACCTCTTCTACTAAGTATGTGGCTAGACCTTGGGAAACTTTTTTAATCATAAAGGTATTTATTCTGTTAGTTCCACCTCCAATAATTCCTCTCATGCCTGCTGTACCGAACGCTAATGTTGTATAAAATCTTTCATGTAAATCATCAAAATCATCACGTTTTAACGCAATCTCTACTTCCTTTTTAAACACTTCGTTTTTTTCAGAGGCGATATAATCTTCTGCCCTCTTAAGAATTTCTTGATTTGTTACTTTCATCAATAAACCTCCACAGTTCATCACTGTTATCAACCATTGGCGCATTAAGTTTTGCCAAATCTTCTTTATCTCTATATCCCCAAGTAACTAATAATACTTGAGTGTTTGCATTCTCTGCTGTTTTGTAATCAACGTCACTGTCACCAACGTATAATATTTGAGTTGCTGGAATGTTAACTAAGTTGCTAAACTCAATAACTCTATCTTTACTAGGTTTTAGAATACCATCTTTTGCACCACAAACAAAATCAAAATTTGTATTATTAAAAACTTCTGAAACTATTTGTTTTACTATTGTATCATCCTTATTGGATAATAGGCCAAATGGAATATCAATACTGTCTAAAATTTCAAGGATTTTATCGTAAGGTTTAGAAAACTTAGTAGGATTCTCTTTATAGTAAACAAGTAGCTCTTCTAAAGCTTTATCAATTTCCCCATCATCTGCTTTGTAGTTCTTAACTTCAAAGCTAAACTTAACTGAGTTTCTTAGGCCTTTACCTACAAACTTCCGACATTCTTCAATAGTAATAGGAGATACCCCTCTATTAACTAAAGGAACATTTATAGCTGCTCTTATATCTTCAAGAGTGTATAACAATGTTCCATCCAAATCAAATAATATTGCTTTTATTGGCTCTTTTTTCATAAGCCTAATTATTATCAACAATAGTTAATTAATCAACCATAACTTTAACAAATATAACAATCGGTATTCCATAACTCTTTTATTATACCTTAATTGAGACTTTAATAATAAATAGGTTATACTTTAAAAATTTTGTCAAACTCTTGATATTCTTCAATAATTTGAACCTCTATTTTATAACTAATGCTTTCTCCTGGCTTTAAATATTTTAATAAACCTCTTTCTTCTAAGTCATTTAGTCCATCAATTCTATTACTAGCTGGCTCTAAACCCAAAACATAATCTCTTTTTTGCATCATCTTCCATTCAACTAAATAATCTAAGTTTTCACAATCAATAATTATAGCAACTCCCATTGATAATTCGGGGTTATAAACACCAGTTACACTTTGGTTGTTTTTGTTCCGCTTCAAAGTATGGTAATAACAAACTTCTTCAAATTCTGATTCTGGCTCATCAAATTTTGCATAGCTATCAATTAACTCTTTAGCTCTTAAGTTTCTTGGTTCAATTTCTGTAGAGTTTAAATAAATTTCACTCTCAGGGGATAACAAAGGGTATCCAAAATTAATATGATATAAAATATTGTGTATAGCATCATTAAAGCTTTCATTTGTTACTGTATCATTAATCACTATTTTGCTAGATTTGTAATAACACTTTATATTTCTTTCTAGCTTTAATTTATCTTGGAATATCTGCCCATCATAAACTGTTGCATTTAAATCTATAAATGTTCCATCTTTATCTTTCTCAATCCTATAGTAATAGTGATCACATGGAGTATTAGAATAATCTCCATGAAGTCCATAGTTTTTCCCCTTAAAAAGGCTTGGTGTTCCTATTGATTTAAGGCCACAAGTTGTTAAGAACCCAACAGTAAAGTTTTTTAAAAAACCATATTCTTTATCATCATAATATTTTGATGATGAAATTCCACAAGGAGAAATATATCCTAAATTAATCCCTTTATATCTTAAAAAGGGGATATCAAAGCCTCTATCAGTATTTACTTCAAAGTACAATCCAGAGTTGTTATTAACTTCTATTATTTTACAGCCATTAGCTCTTCCCTCTAACAACTGAACTTCTCTAACATCAATTAACTGCTTTATATTTCCAACATACTTTAATTCATCTTTCACTATTTATTCCTCGCCTTTCTTATTTATTACTATATAATACCACAACTTTTAATAGGATTAGTAAAAATAAAACAAAACCCCTAAAGTAAATTTGAACCACAAATCTACCTTAGAGGTCATTTTACAAATAACTGAAATACAGTTTCTTAGTTTTTAACTATTTAAACATATATGAGTTAATTAAGTTCTTTAAATACTCTTGTTTGCCGGATGTCTTTTTACATACAGCCTTTTCACCAAGCTTAGATAAAGCAACTAAATCAAGCTTTCCATCTTCATAGTCTTTACCACTACCACTGTCGAAAGAAGAATATCTTTGTTTTACAAAGTTATCAACTTTGCCATCTTGGATAATTCTATCTGCAATTTCTAAACCTAAGGCAAAACTATCCATTCCACCAATATGTGCAATAAACAAGTCTTCTGCATCAGTACTATTTCTTCTTATCTTAGCGTCAAAGTTTAATCCACCTGTATGAAGACCTCCATTTTTAAGAATAATCATCATAGCTTTTGTTGTTTCATAAACATCAGTTGGGAATTCATCTGTATCCCATCCGTTTTGTGGATCACCTTGGTTAGCATCAACACTGCCAAGCATGTTATTGTCTACACAAACTTGAAGGTCATGTGCAAATGTATGACCTGAAAGAGTTGCGTGGTTAGCTTCAATATTACATTTAAAGTCATTTTCTAAACCAAATTCTTTAATAAATGCAATTGTTGATTGAGCATCATAATCATATTGATGTTTAGTTGGTTCCATTGGTTTTGGCTCAATTAAGAAAGTGCCGTTAAATCCATTAGCTCTCGCATAGTCTCTAGCTAAATTATAGAATTGACCTAAATGTTCTCTTTCTCTCTTCATATCTGTATTCAGTAGATACATATAACCTTCTCTACCGCCCCAGAATACATAGTTTTCACCACCTAATTTAACGTTAATATCTATTCCTGTTTTTACTTGTAAAGCAGCTCTTGTTAAAACATTAAAATCAGGATTTGTTATAGCACCATTCATGTAGCGAGGATTTGAGAAAGCATTTGCTGTATTCCACAATAATTTAACACCTGTTTCTTTTTGTCTTTCTAATAACAAATCAGATATTTCATAATAGTTTTTTACGTATTCACTAGCGCTGTTTCCTTCAGGAGCTACGTCAATATCGTGAAAACAGTAATAAGGAGTACCTAATTTAGTAAAGAATTCAAATGCTGCATCAGCCTTATTTTTAGCTTCTTGCATAGGATCAGCATCAGCAAATGGGAACTCTATTGTTGCATTTCCAAATGGATCTGAACCATCGGCACAAAAACTATGCCAATAAGCTGTAGCAAATCTTAGATGTTCTTTCATGGTTTTGCCATTAACTTTCTTTTCTGCATCATAAAATTTAAAAGCTAGTGGATTATCACTTTCTTTTCCTTCAAATTTAACTTTTCCAATGTTTTTAAAATATTCTTTATTCCCTACAAAATAAGCCATTTTTCTTCTCCTACTTAAACAATTTACTTAATGATGAATCATAAGCCCTATATTTCTCATAACCTTTTTCATACAATTTATAATTATCTTTATTTGGCATAAAGATTTTTTCTTCATTAAATTGTGCATGAACATCGGTTATCTCTTTAACAGTCTTTCTCTCTAAGGTTGCTAAGCTTTGAAGTGCTCCACCAAGTGCAGCTGTTTCTGTAACTTTAGGTGTCATTACTTTTAGTTTAAACATATCGGCAACAATTTGTGCCCAAACTTTTGATTTAGCTCCACCACCAATTAAAATGATTTTATTTGGTTTAAAGCCTTGCTCATGGAATGCTTCAAGTCCGACTTTCATTGAATAGATAGCGCTTTCTAAAGAAGCTCTAGCTAAGTTAGCTCTATTAGTATTAATAGAAGTCATTCCTGCAATAACAGCTTCAGCTCTAGGGTAATTAGGAGTTCTCTCTCCATTAAAATACGGTAAGAATATTATTCCATTAGCACCCGCTTTACTCTCATTCGCTATTTCATCTAACTCTTTAACACCAAGATTAAGCAATTCTCTAAGCTGTTCTGTTGCTACAGTGCAGTTCATTGTGCAAAGCAGAGGTAAATATCCTCCACTACTAGAAATAAAAGCTGCTATTCTGTTTTGAGGATCAGCAATTAGTTTTTCACTGTAACCAAAGAGAGTACCACTTGTACCTAAACTCATGACTAAGTCGCCTTCATATGTACATCCAGCACCAATAGCACCCATCATATTATCTCCACCACCGGGAGAAACTATTGCTTCTTTATTTATACCTAATTCTTGAGAAACCTCATCTCTAACCTTTCCAACAACGTCTGTTGGTTTTAACAGTCTTGGTAAGGTTTCTTTTAAATCTCTTTGATCATCTATTGCATTTAAAACTTCATTTGACCAAGTTCTAGTTTTAACATCAAAAAAAGCTGTACCACTAGCATCCCCTTCTTCCATAACATATTCACCAGTTAGATAATAGTTAATATAGTCATGGGGCAGTAATATATGAGCTAACTTATCATACTTTTCTTTATGATTTTCTTTTAAGTATAAAACTTTACTTGCCGTATAGCCTGGTAGAATTTGGTTGCTAATTAGAGAGAAAACTTCTTCTTCTCCACCTAACTTTTGTGTTAACTGATCACAATATGAAGCTGTAGATGTATCGTTCCACAACTTAACATTATAAAGAGCATTTCCATCCTTATCTAAAGGTACAAAACCGTGTTGTTGGCCAGAAACTCCAATTGCTTCAATCTTTTGTTTAATACTATCTGGTATTTTACTAAAACAATCCTTAATAGCATCTCTATACCACTCTACTTTTTGTTCTCGAGTTCCATCTTCCTTTGAAATGAGTCCATGAGATGAGGTAGTAACAATCAACACTTCTTTTGTTTTAGAATCATAACATAAAACTTTTGTGCTTTGAGTTCCACAATCAATACCTGCAGTTATTGCCATATCCAATCTCCTA
>CAZHNE010000011.1:0-18974 GCA_964533775.1 uncultured Spirochaetaceae bacterium
CATTCAAACTCTTTGTTTATAACATCTTTTTTCTAATTGTTTGTTTCTTTCCAAAGTTTTTCAAGTGAGTAGAACTCTCTTAATTCTTCACTCATTAAGTGGATAACAATTGAATTACAATCAATTAATTCCCAACCATCACCTGCTGGAGTTTTACGTCTGTCACTAACTTCGAGACCTAAATCGTTTAACACACCCCACATTTGATGAGCTACACCTCTTAAATGACCTACACTTGTAACAGTTGCTATAACTAATGCATCTGCCCAAGAGCAACGCCCTTCTACGTCAATTACATTAATATCTTTACATCTTTGGTCATCTAAATATTCTACTATTTTATCCACATTGTCTTTAACTTCGCTTGTCATAAATCCTTCCTTGTCGATAGCTTCTTTACTTGATCTAACCATTTAGCTAAATTGTTAGCACTATCTTTTATTTGTTCTATATCATCAAAATAATAAACTTTTTGTTTATTTATTTTATCAGTAAATCCCTTTATATCTAAGTCCAAACTATTGGAAAATATATAATTTACTCTTTCTTCCAACCTTTTCTTGTTGTTAACAAAAACTTGTAATAAAGATCTTTCATCCTCTCTATACTCATTAATTGCTTCAACAATAGCTTTTTCACTCTCTTTATCAATATTAAACTGTAAATCAGGTTTTAGTTTTAGTATTGCTAATATCTTATCCTTATCTATTTCTCTATTATCGAACTTTATAGAAACACATGTTTCACTATCTACAATAATTAAATAATTCTCTTTACTTCCGTTTGCCATTAAGACAAAATCACTCTCTTCTTGTTTTGAACAAGAAAAAGATAGCAATATAAACAAAAGAATTACTAATTTTCTCAAAAAGTTCCACCTTCTTTTAAAAAATCATACAATCCTTGTGTGCTAGTAGCAAAAGAGAGTGCATGATCTTTAAAATGATGCTTCATTTGCCTTAACACATTTAAACAAATAATTTCCAAAGACTCCATTTTGTTATATGCGACTCTTTGTGTATCTGTTAAAAAGCCTCTTCTAGGCTCAAGATAATCAGCTAAATAAATTATTGCCCCTAGGACTCCCATATCTTTGTTTCCAAGAGTATGCCACCTAATTGCCCTTTCATACTTTTCAAACCCTAAGTTTTTTACTATTGAAGCTCCTACTGGAGCATGAAGTAATAATGGTTGATGAACTTCTTCTTTTTCTAACTTTATATTATGTTCTTTTGTATAAAGCAACAAATCACCAGCTGAGTAATTGCGCGCTATATCATGAAGTAACCCACACCTATAACAATCATCATTATCTAAATTTTTCTTAAATCTAGAGTTCAAATATACAGCAGTTTCAGCAACAGAAACACAATGCAAATACCTTTTTGGCTTAACTTTGCTTTTTACATACTGCTCAACTTCTGTACAGCTCATGTTGTTTAACATAATTGTTAACTCCTGGAGAAACTAAAGATGAAAAATCTTTTTCTTCTTTAACTAACGCTCTAATAATTGAAGAAGAATCTTCAACGGGAACGTTATTAACAGTTTCGAAATCTATATTCTCTAATTCTACTTTAGTATTATCTCTATTGCAAATAACAAACTTAACTTTTTCTTTTAACTTATCAAAATTGTGCCATTTATGTAATGATTTAACTAAATCATCGCCCATTATTAATCCTAACTTTGAGTTAAACTTATAATTTTCATATATGAAATCTACAGTATCATCAGTATAAGAAAAACCTTTTCTTTTTATTTCACACTCTTCAATAACTATTTCTATATCTTTATCTTCTGGATAAAGCTTTTTATAGTCTTCTAGAGATAAATTAATCATGTTTATTCTATGATAGGCAGGTGCAATACGATTTTCTTCTTTAAATTTATTAGCAAACAAAGGCACAAGAATAAATTTCTTGTACCTTGTTTTCTTAAATACATTATGAATTACGTGAAGATGACCTAAATGAATAGGATCAAAACTACCGCCAAACATTGCTGTATTTATCATGCATCATCCTCGTCTAAAGTATCACGATAATAGGCTTCTGTATCAACAACAGTTGAAAACCCACCTACAGCTTCTTCACCTTCTACTTTAGCTGACTCTCTTTCATTATCACTTACGATTTTAATAAAAGCTTGTTGAACTTCCTTTACTCCAATATCAAAGTAAACGCATAATCCAATTACTTTTTTATCTTTGTATTTCTCTTTAAGCTCTATAAGTCTTTCTTCAGTGCCTTCTTCATCAACGTGAGTTGCAATTATGACACTTGGTTTTTCAACTAAATCTGGATCATATTCTTTTAACTCTTCGTATAATGTTTCATAAGCTGTTAAATATCTGTCATCAGATAAATTAATCAAAAAAGCTAATCCAGCTGTTCTACTAATGTGCCTTAAAAACTTATAGCCCATTCCTGAGCCTTCGCTTGCACCTTTAATTATTCCAGGTATATCTGCAAGAACAATATCATTGTCCCCATATCTCATCATTCCAAGCTGTGGAATTTTTGTTGTAAATGGATAGGAAGCAACTTTACTTCTAGCATTAGTTAATGCATTAAGTAACGATGATTTACCAGCATTTGGATAACCTACAAATCCAATATCTGCGATAACTAGTAATTCAACACCGATTCTTAATGATTCACCAGGTTCCCCAGGTTGAGCAAAACGAGGAGCTTGTCTTGTTGATGTTCTAAAGTGCCAGTTTCCTTGCCCACCTTGTCCACCTTTCAAGAAAGTCCATCTCTCTTCTCCTGTAAGATCCTTTATAACTTCGCCAGTTTCTGCATTTTTAATAACTGTACCAGGAGGTACTGGAATTTCAATATCTTTACCATCTGCACCATAACATTTTCTTGAAGAGCCACCTCTACCGTGTTCCGCTCTATAAACTCTAGTCATCTTTAAATGAGCTAAAGTTCTAAGATTGTTTTTGACTACAAATACTACATCACCCCCACGGCCACCATCGCCACCGTCAGGGCCGCCTTTTTGGACATATTTTTCACGTCTAAAAGACACACAACCGCTGCCCCCGTTTCCAGAGGCAACGTCTAAATAGGTTTCGTCGGAAAATCCAAACATATGAACCCTTTTACTACTTTTGTACTCTTATTCACTAACAATACATTTACGGTTAGTGAAATCACTAACTACTACTTTGCCTTCAATAGCTTCAATAGTAATGTATTTTCTTTTTTTCTTTACAATAAATTTAACTTTACCGTCAATTTTTGCAAAAAGAGTATAATCTGAACCACAACCTACGTTTTCACCAGGGTGGAACTTTGTTCCATGTTGACGAACTAAGACTTCACCTGCTGATACAATTTGTCCGCCAAAACGTTTAACGCCTAAGCGTTGAGAATTTGAATCGCGACCATTCTTTGAGGAGCCGCCACCTTTCTTTGTTGCCATTATGTATCTCCTTAGTTAGCGATTTGTTCAATCTTAATCAAAGAATATTTTTCGCGGTGACCTTGGGTTCTGCGATATCCTTTTCTACGATGAAACTTATAAACTTTAATTTTTTCGCCCTTAATGTCTTCTACAACTGTTGCAACAACTTTTGCACCTTCAACATAAGGAGCGCCAAACTTAGCACCGTCTTCACCAACAATGGCTAACACGGAGTCGTATTCAAGCTTTGCACCCGCTTCTTGATCTACTAAATCAACTTGAACGGTATCGCCTTCAACAACTTTGTACTGTTTTCCGAGAATTTCAACTAATGCGTACATTTCTCTCTACATCCTTGTTAATTAATTTCTGTTCAATTTATACCAATAATATAGTTTTACTACAAGCAAGTTTTACAACTAAAATGGCAAAAGTAATAGTTTTATCAGTTGATTAACTACCGACCGGTCGTTATTATAAAAGTATGAATAACAATACAGCTCTTAATATTTTAAAAACAGTTATAAAGCAGGGTTCAAAAAAGGGGTTGGACAATGTATCTCTTTCCCTTATAGCTACTAAGCTAGATATTGCAAAAAGTAGTCTATTTTCTCATTATAAAAACAAAGATGAAATTATAAATGAAATGTATATTTATGGAAAAAAGTTATCTAGTAAAAACAAAGCAAACTTTTCTTTTAAGGGAAACAGTTACGATGTTTTAATAAATGTTGTTGATCACTGGCATAGTATTTATAGAAACAAAACTCTATTTGATTTTTATCGAATTGTAGAAATGCAAAAGTTCATTGATAAAAGGGCTAAAGAAATATCCACTTCGGTTGACTCAATGATATTTTCTCAAACAAGAGTTGTACTAGAAGTACTAAATGAAACAAATCGTCTCGATATAGATGAACTTGATTTAGCTATTGAAAGCTTTGCTTCCACTTTTATTAAATATTTAAAAAATGAGTTGTTTTTAATAAATGGAAATCTTATTTGGGAAGAAGAGAGATATGTAAGTAGATTTGTAAAACATTATAAAGGGGAAGTTCCTTTAAATAGTTAAAGCGCAACTTTCGCTGCGCTTTAAAGGGTAGTTTAAAGTTTACATTTTTTCTAAGTGAGAAACTCCAATTAAACTAAATGAATTTTTAATTACTTGTAGAACCATCTTAGAAAGGGTAATTCTTGCAACGACTGTGGTTTTATCTTCAGCCATTAAAATCTTGTTTTCGTGGTACCATTTGCTAAACATTTTAGCAATATCATAAAGATGAGAGCAAATAACAGCTGGGTTAAAATTAAGTCCTGCTCTTTCTACTACTTCTGGAAAGAGTGCAATCATTTTAACAAGTTCTCTTTCTTCTTCACTTGTTAAAAGAGATGCATCAAATTCGACATCTTTATAATCATCCTCTATCTCACCAAACTTTCTAAGCATTGATGATATTCTAGCTCCCATATATTGTAAATAAGGGCCAGTATTACCGTTAAAAGAAATACTTTTAACTGGATCAAAAGTCATATCCTTAGTTGGATCAACTTGTAATAAATAGTAGTTTAATGCACCTAATGCAATTGAATTAGCTGTTTTATCAAGTCCGTCTACTAAACCTTCTCTTTCTTTGTCTTGAATTTCTTTTTTAGCTAAAAGAGATAAGTTATCAAATAAATCATCAGCATCAACAACTGTTCCTTCTCGACTCTTCATTTTACCGGTAGGTAAATTAACCATTCCGTAGGAAAGGTGATGTAAGTCTTTAGCCCAGGAGTAACCTAATTTTTTCAATATATAAAATAAAACTTTAAAGTGATACTCTTGTTCACTTGCTACAACGTATACTAAAGAGGTAAAAGGCCAATCTTCATGTCGTGAAATAGCTGTTCCAATATCTTGGGTCATATAAAGAGAGGTGCCGTCGCTTCTTAATAAGACTTTTTTATCTAATCCAATTTCTTCAAGATCAATCCAAACAGACCCATCTTCTTCTTGGTAGAACACTCCATCTTCTAAGCCTTTTAAAACTTTATCTTTTCCTAACTTGTATGTTTCACTTTCATAGTAATATTTATCAAAACTAACACCTGTTTTTTCGTAAGTTTCAGCCAAGCCATCAAGTGTCCAGCCATTCATTTTCTTCCAAAGTGCTATTGTTTCTTCATCACCTTCTTCCCATTTAAGAAGCATTTCTTTTGCTTGATCTACTGCAGTTGGATCTTCTTTCTCCCACTGAGCAAACTTAACATAATAATCCCCAACTAAATGGTCGCCTTTTATACCAGAAGACTGAGGGGTTTCACCGGATCCGAACTTTTTATAAGCAAGCATACTTTTACAAATGTGTACCCCGCGGTTGTTAATTAAGTTAACCTTTTGAACCTCAGCTCCGTTTGCTTTTAATATAGCTGAAACACTTTCACCTAAACTATCGTTTCTCATATGACCTAGATGAAGTGGTTTATTTGTATTAGGACAACTAAATTCTACCATTACTTTTTTGTCTTTCAATAAATTGCTATTTCCATAAGCTTCTCTCTCTTGGAGCACTTTATCTTTTAAGTCGTGAATTAAAGAGGTGAAATCTAGTCTAATATTTAAATAAGGCCCTGCAACAAGTAGTTCACCAGCTGGTCTGTTTTCAAGGTTTTCTATTCTTTCTTTAAGAGTTTGAGCTATCTTAGCTGGAGCCATTCTAAGCTGTTTCGCATATGCGAATAAAGGAAATGCAATATCTCCTAACTCAGGTTTTGGTGGAACTTGAATTGCTAGGGGGGAGAGAGTTATATCTTCAGAGGATCCCTCTTTTGCCCAAGCTAATAATTGTTCTTCAATTAAATTTTTCCATTGCTCTCTTATCTTTTGTAACATTCTTCTATCCTTATTTTTATATCAATAATCGCTTTATAATACTCGTAAGATTTATTCTATTCAAGATAATAGCGCTTATTTTCTAACTCTTAATGTAACTTCACCAGTACTAAGTTTAATTTGGCTTTTATCTTCTAATTCAACTATTAAATGAGCATTATCATCAATGTTTTTAGCGACTCCCGTTTGTACTGTGTTGTCCCTATTATATATTGTAACGTTTTCGCCTATCACATTTGATCTTTCTCTATATTCATTCAAAAAGTCTCTATTAGGTAACCTCTCCCATATATTATAGATTTCACAAACGATTTCCTTAACTAATTTAGTTCTACTAACTCCATTTGGAATAGATTGTTCATTTTTATAAATACTAGTTACTATATCTCTAATCTCTTTTGGAAATTTATCTACCTTTGTTGAAAAGTTAATCCCTATTCCAACTACCATAGATTTAATCTTTCCAACTTCCATATCAATTACGCCTTCAGTTAATATACCGCAAACTTTTTTATCCTCGATAAATACGTCATTTACCCATTTAATTTTGCTTTCAATCCCACAAACTTTTTTAATAGCTCTACTTACTGCTACAGCAGCAATGCTAGTAATTAGTAAATTATCATCATTACTATTATGGGAATCAATTAATAAACTAAAATATATTCCCCCATCAGGAGAAACAAACTCCCTTCCTCTTCTGCCCTTTCCACTAGTTTGCTTGGAGGCGACAACAATTGTTTTTTTGTTTTTTTCTTCACTGGCTATTTTCTTACAGGCAGAGTTTGTAGAATCTATTGTGTGGAAATAATGTACATCAAAGGTGGGAAGTTCTTTCTGTAAGCTAGAGAGAGAAAGCTTTTGAGATTCTCTCACTAACAAGTACCCCTTGTTAGTGACAGCATCTATTATTGCGCCATCTTTTCTTAACTCGGAAATTGCTTTCCAAATTGCTGTTCTGCTTACTTTAAAATGCTCAGCTAACTGCTGGCCAGAAACAAACCCTTTATCTCTGTCTTCTAAATAATTTAATACTTTATTTTTTAAACTCATAATTGTTTTCTAGAATATCTTTATTCCTTTCAATTATCAATCACCATTAAACCTTTATTGTTAACTAATTTTTAAAAATATGTTTACAATCTTTTAACCCTTTGTTATATTAGCCTCATGAATACAAGAAAACCTTTAATAACAGCATTATTTACTGGATTAATTATAGTAGGAACTTTTATTAGAATACCTCTTCCTCCAGTGCCCATTACTTTACAAACTCTTTTTGTAATATTAATTTCACTGCTTGGTGGATTGAAAATTGGATTTTCTTCCTTTTCAGTCTATTTACTATTAGGAGCTATTGGTCTTCCAATCTTTTCAACAGGCGGAGGCTTAGGAGCTTTAATTGGACCAACTGGTGGATATATTTTTGGGATGCTTCTTTCCACAATTGTTGCTGGTACATTTTCTAACCTTTCTAAATATAGGGACAACAAACTTCCTTTTTTCATTGTTGGTGGCCTTTTAGCAACCTTTTCTATATATTTAATTGGTATTCCTTGGTTAAAAATCTCATCAAATTTAGAGTGGAGTGTTGCCTTAAAGGTAGGAGTACTTCCTTTTATTGTGGGAGATGTTGTTAAATTAATTGTTGCTATTTTCTTAAGTCTTAAATTTTATGATAGAATTCAACAATTACTAAATGAGGATAATAATTAAGAATTCTTTTATTTTTATTCTTGAAAAAGAACAATGTTGAGTTTATTAAAACCTTTGTTAATAATGGAATATGGCTGCTAGTTAGCAGCCATACCCTATATTTTCTATTGTTCGTTAATTGTATCTATTAATTCAATACATTTAAAATACATTCTTATTGTATGAAATGGTCCTTTAAACATATTTCCTTTAATAGGTGTTGATAAGCTACCATCACGGTGTAAGTAACCAAACCATCCACCCACCTCATGGTCTATAAAATGATTTTGTATATAGTCATTTACAAGGTTAAACTTTTCTAAATATTCTTCTTCTTTTGTTAAAGAGTATGCCATTAATGTTGCTATAGCTGCTTCACATTGAGGCCACCAGAACTTCATATCATGGTGATATTCGCTTAAGTTTTTATTTAAAGCATCTCGGTAATGTATTATTCCACCATACTCACTATCCCAACCTACATCCCACATCCAAGAGAGCATTTTTAATCCTAAGTTAATAAGATCCTCTCTCTCTCTTGTTATTCCTTCATTCATTATAAACCAAGCCCCTTCTATAGCATGACCTGGGTTTAATAGTCTGCCTTCGAAATGCTCCCCGTCTAAGTTACCGTCCTTATCTACTTGCTCAAGAACTAACTTAAGATCATCTTTTATAAAGTAAGTTTTTATTTCTTCTAAAAGCCTATCCATATAAGAATTAATCCAATCTGTTTTTTCTGGTAGAGAAAGTCTTAGTTCACTTAATACATTTAAAAGAATCATTGGTTCACCAAAACCTTTAGTTTCTCTTAAGTACTTAGGAGTTAACATACCTTCTGTTGTTCTTAATTTTTCAACAAACTCTAATAACTTATATGCTTTTTCACTGTAGGTGTTATCATTTGTTATTCTTGCATACTTAGCAAAACCAATTATTGTAAATGTCTCACTAAAGAAGTATCTAATTCTTTTTTGAACTGGTTTCCCATCTTTGGACACTCTAAAATACATTCTTCCATCTGTTTTATCAAAACAATGTTTCTCAATAAAATTAACTAAAGATGTTGCTGCCTGTAAATATTCTTCTTTCTTATAAATTTCATAAGCTGTTGCAAATACCCAAAGGGCTCTTCCTTGAAACCAAACAGACTTATCCGTATCTAAAAGACTTCCATCTCTATCGAGGGATGTATAGATTCCACCATTTTCACTATCCATTCCATGTTGTAACCAAAATGAGAGCTCCCCATCAAGAAGTTGCTTCTCATACAATGTTTTTAATTTTAATAATTCTTTTTTCATAACTTTCTCACTTTTAATTGTTAAATATTATTCCCTAATAATATTTCCTATATTTTACCAAACTATATTTTCTCAATATAACGATTTTTATTTCTAGATTGTATACTCCTTTTTTGCTTTACAAAAAAGCTTTTGAATTAAAAATAATGCAAGCATTTTTCAACTGTGCTTTCTCGCAAAAAATGTAAAATAACTTATCTAATTGTAGTTTGTACTATATATAGTGAATATTATCATATATAGACAACTCGTCAACTTAATTTGTACTTATTGCTAACAATTAACCTAAACATTATAAAGGAGGAAATATATTATTAGAGAGTGCACAGGACGAATTTTATTGACTTTTAGGCCTTTAAACAGTAAAATTTATTTAATTGTAGTACAAAATACAACCTAAGAATAAGAAGGCCTAAATGAGAAATCTCAAGACAAAGAAAAAGTACTTTCAAGTATATGAAGAGTTAAAATCCTACATAATTAGAAACAATCTAAAACCAGGTGATAAATTGCCAACTGAAATGCAAATGAGTGAAATTCTTGGAGTTTCAAGAAATGTATTAAGAGAAGCAATAAAAACATTTGAAATAATTGGTGTATTAACATCTAAAGCTGGTGTGGGAATTGAGTTAAACTCCTTTAACTCTAACTTTTTATCTAGTTGTATGTTCCTTAACTTAATCGATGATAATGTTAATTTAGTTGAGCAATCACAAGAGGTAAGAAAAGGTCTTGAACTATACTTTGCTGAAGATAGTTTAAACACTATAACAGAGGCTCAAATAGAAAAGTTAGAAAATCTTCTTACCCTTATGAGATCTTCGGATGAAAGTCTCGACTTTTACTCAATAGATTCACAGTTCCATCACACCCTATATGAAAATGTCAACAATATGGTTTTACTCGCTTTTTTAGATTCTGCCTGGGAATGTGATAAAGCTTATAGATCAGAGCTTGTTATTGATGAGCCTGAATTGAGATATACAAAACATAAAGCTATTTTAGATGCTATTAAAAACAAAGATTATGATGCTTATATGAAAGCACTAAAATATCACTTTTCATATGAATTTAAGCATGATCCAAAAGAAAAGAAAATAGGGTAATACTTTCTTAAGTTAATGCCGCTTAAATAATTATAAAATGTGAGGTGTTCTAAAACTGAACACCTCTTTTTTACATTAGATATTAAAGAATTAATTTACTATTATTCTTTTACTAAACCCCTTGTCATCTTTATCTGAAAAATCCATCCTAAAGTGACCTCCACGGCTTTCCCTACGCTCTAAGATTGCTTGTAGTATAGTTTTTGCAACACGCAGACAATGGTATGTTTTAAGTACATCTCTTAAGTTTTGCCCCATCTCTACCTGCTTTTTGACATTATAATGCTCAAACCTTTCTACTACCCAATTATATGTTGGTCTAGTAAGAGTTTCACTTCTAATTATCCCTGCAGTCATCCATAATTTTTCGCCTAACTCTTTTTGAATTTCTACTGAAGTGGGACTAATTCCATCACTAAGGGATGTGATGTTAAGCAAATTTTCCATAACTGATTTATCAGAAACCTTTGTTTTTTTGTATTTATTGGAGAATAATTCATTAATCTTCCTAGCGACTCTTGCTCCAAAAACAATACTAGTAGCAGTAGCAGCCCCACCTTGTCTTTCAGCTCCGTGGATGCCTCCAGTGCACTCTCCAGCTGCAAAAAGATTTTCAACTTGGGTTTGTCCATCTTCATCTATTACTATTCCACCATTAGAGCAGTGAGCAAATGGAGCTATAGTTATTTTATCCTTAGATAAATCTATCCCTTTAGATAAATAGAAGTCAGTAGTATCTTTTGTTAAAAAATTATCACTCTCCATTACACTAGGATCAAATGTTAAGACTAAGCCTTGTATTTTATTACTTTTTAAACTTTGTTCCATCATCAATATATCTAAATATTTAGATTCACTTTCAGTTGTAAAAGGACCGTGAGTTGATCTAAGATCTAAACATTCTCTAACACTTAAACCCTCTGGTAAATAGTCTTTTAGTATTTCATTACCATCTTTGTCTTCTACTTTATTACAATATTTTAATATAATTTCTCCAAAAAGAAGGTTGTTTTTCGGTGCTATCAAAGCTGGAATAAATTGACTGAATTCCATGTTAATTAAATCACAACCTGCATCTAATGCAACAGAGTGACCTATACCACATATTTCTTTTGTATTTAAACTATGTTGATAGAGGCCACAATATCCTCCTGTTGCTAAAACAGTAAACTGAGAGTTAATTCTAATGAAGCTATTATCCTTATCTAATACTAAGACACCTGCTGCTTTATTTTTACTTTTTATTATTTGTTGTAAATCGCAGTTTTCAAAAAGAGCAAAGTTGTCGAAGGACGAAAAAACTTTATTTACATTTTTCCTAATTTCTTTCCAATCTCTAATTTGAGCTAAAAGTCTCTCTGTATCTGAAAAACAAGCAGCCCTTCCCCTGTGAAAAGTAACTGGTATTTTTAATTGCTCCAACCTTTTAACTTCTTTAGTTATCTCTTGTGCAATAATTCTATACATTTTCTCATTAGCCATTTTCTTCCCTGTAGAAGTTAATGACTGTGTATAGCTTTCCACATCCTTTTCATCACTTGGAAGTTGTGCTCTTAAACTAGAATTAAAGGGTGAAAAGCTAGAACCGGAGCACAAAGATTGAGATGTTACAACAGCTACTTTTTTGCCTGTTGACAATAAATCATAAGCTGCTCTTATACCAGCTAACCCCGCTCCTATAACGACCACATCACAGTTAAAAGATTCTTTTATGCCCCAATTCATTTCTTTCTCACTTTTTTTTATAAATTTTTAATAAAATCTATTTTAGAGGATTCCTTCTTTTCTTTTAATTTTCTCACTGAAGTAAGCACTTGTTCAAATTGCTCACTAGTAGGTTCAATAAAAGGTCTTCTTGCAAATCCTACATCAACACCTAAATGTCTAATACAAGCTTTTAAAGTAGGAATAAAGTCAGCAACAAGCATGCATTTAATTAAACTTGTAGCTACTTTTTGAATTTTAAAAGCTTCAACATATTCTTCTTTTTGAGCTAACTCATAGATAGATACAAATGTTTCACACATTAAGTTATATGTTGATCCAATTAATCCATCAGCACCTGCTAAAAGCCCTTGAGTTGCCATTTCATCACATCCTGAATAAACCATGAAAGATTTTCCAAGCTTTTCTTTTAATGCACACATATCGTCATGTTCACGGCCTGTGAATTTTAATCCTTTAACATTTTCAATTGTTGCTAACTTTTCAATTAACTTATTATTCATAAGTCCTGCAAGTGAAATATTGTAAACAATCATTGGTAAATCAACTGCATCCGAAATGTCTTTATAATAATGGAACAAGTCTTCTTCACTATAGCCATAATAAAAAGGAGGTACTGAGGAAATTGCATCAGCTCCTATGCTTTGAGCATGTTTAGCTAAATCGATAGACATTTTTGTTCCAATAGCTCCTATATGGACTATTACTGGAACTCTCTTATTTACAGCTTCTATAACACATTCTGCATAAGCCTTTCGCTCCTCAGAATCCATAAAAAACCCTTCTCCAGTGCTTCCTGTTATGTATAAGCCATTAGCACCTTTATTAATCAAATGCTCTACAAAATTTCTAGCTCTTTGGAAATCAATTTCCTCATTTTTATCAAAAGTTGTTATCATTGCTGGAATTACACCTTTGATATTATCAATTTCTTTCATAAACTTTCCTTTGGGATAAACCTTTCTGTCTCCCTTTTTTTTATTATAGTGCACCTAAGTTTTATCTATAGAATGCAACTTATTTTTTTAAAGCTAATAAAGTTATTTTTTAATAAAAAGTAACATCTTTATTTTGTGTTTCCCTTTTATAATAACTATTAGCAACTCAATGTAATAAATAGCTAAAAATTAATCTGTCTTATTAGCTATTTAACAATAAACAAAAACCTAGTCTCCTATTTTTCCAAATTAGCCTTATTCTCTTTATTTTCTTTAATAAATTGTTCTGCAAAATGACAGCTAACATAATGGTCTTCTCCATCAATATCATAAGGAGTGAGCTGTGGAACTTTTGTTTTACAAATATCCTGGCAACTTTGGCATCTTGGGTGAAACGGACATCCTGATGGTGGATTTGAAGGACTAGGGACATCTCCTTGTAGAGGAATTCTTTTTCTTCTTTTAGTGATATCTGCAATTGGAATTGCTGATAAAAGTGCTCTTGTATAAGGGTGAACAGTATTTTCAAACAAACACTCTGTATTTGATAACTCAACTACTTTCCCTAAATACATTACAGCAATTCTATCTGCTATATATTCAACAACTGATAAATCATGCGTTATAAAAAGGTATGTTAAATTCCTTTCTTCTTGAAGTGTTTTAAGAAGTTTTAATACTTGAGCTTGAATTGATACATCGAGAGCGGAAACAGCTTCATCACAAACTATTAATTCAGGATTAACACTTAATGCTCTTGCAATACCAATTCTTTGCCTTTGACCACCTGAGAATTCATTAGGATACCTAGTCATATAATCACGAGGAAGATTAACAGCTTCCAAGAGATCACCCACTATTTTTATTCTTTCACTTTTTGATTTTACACCAAACTTTTTTAAAGGGTCAGAAAAAGAACCAAATATTGTAAATGCAGGGTTTAGGGATGAATATGGATCTTGGAAAACTATTTGAAGTTTTTTTCTAGTCTTATTCATTTCTTTATGGTCTAAGTCAACTAAATTTTTAGTTTCACCGTCAAAGGTATATTGAACTTCCCCTTCCCTTGGTTTAACTAATTGTAAAACTGATTTACCAAGAGTTGTTTTACCACAACCTGATTCACCAACTATTCCAAGAGTTTCTCCCTTATGAACATCCAAGCTAACATCATCAACTGCTTTTACATATCCAACAGTGCGTTTGAAGACACCTTTTCTTATTGGAAAATAGGTTTTTAATCCTTTAATCGATAGTATAATTTCTTTATTTTCCATTAAACAACTCCTTACACTTATAGCATCTAACCATATGATTAGCTTCGGGATATTCTTCCTCAGGCATAGAATTCATACATATATCAATAGCAAAATCACAACGAGGTGCAAACTGACAGCCCTTTGGTCTTTTATATGGATCTGGGGTTGTTCCTCTAATTGGCTCTAATTGTTGCTGCTTTCCACATCCTAAAATTGGAATAGAATCTAATAAAGCTTTTGTATAAGGATGAGTTGGTTTTGTTAGCACATCGATAGCTAATCCACTTTCTACAATGTTCCCCATATACATAACTGCAACATCATCTGCTAATTCAGCTATTACTCCCATATCGTGAGTAATTAGCATCATGGCCATATTTTTTTCATCTCTGAGTTTAAGCATAAGTTCAAAAATTTGAGCCTGAATTGTTACATCTAGTGCTGTTGTAGGTTCATCAGCTAATAAGACTTTTGGTTCACAAGCCATTGCCATTGCAATCATTGCTCTTTGTCTCATACCACCGGAGAACTCATGTGGGTATTCATAGAAGCGTTGTTCGGGAGATGGAACCCCCATTTCTTTTAACAATTCTATAGATCGTTGTGTTGCCTCTTTTTTACTCATCTTAGTATGTGTTAAGATCATTTCATTCATCTGATAGCCAACTGTAAAAACAGGGTTTAAAGCAGTCATAGGATCTTGGAAGATCATAGCTATTTCACCACCTCTAAGAGCTCTCATTTCAGGACCTTTTTTAGGCAGTTTTTCTATGTGAACAGGGCCGTCTTTACTTTCATAAACGATGCTTCCTGATTCTATTCTTGATAAGTCGGGCAAAAGTCCCATTATTGAATTGGCACTAACACTTTTTCCACAACCACTTTCACCGACAAAACCTAGTATTCTTCCTTTTTTCAATTCGAAAGAAACTCCTCGTAATGCCTTATTACATCTTTGATTTGTATAGAAGTTAACATCTAAATTATCAATTTTTAATATTGTTTCACCTTTCATGTTTCCTCCCTATCCAACTTGTGTTGGATCTGCTGCATCACGCAATCCATCACCTACAAAGTTAATAGCCATTACGAATATAGTAATAGTTAAACCTGCGGGTAACCATATCCACCAAGCTGTTCTTAAAATTGTTAAGTCTTGGGCAACGTTTAATATATTTCCCCAAGTTGCAATCTCTAATGGAACACCTAGTCCTAAGAAACTTAAAGAAGCTTCTTGTAAAATAAACATAGCAGTTGAAAGAGTTATGTTAACGAAAATTGGTCCTATTGCATTTGGCAACATATGTTTAAACGATATTATTGCTTTATTAACACCAAAAGCTTTTAAAGCTTGTATATATTCTTCTTCTCTTATTGATAGCATTTGAGCTCTAGCCATACGGTACATACTAGGCCAACCTGTTATAATAAAGATAAACATTAAATTCCAAAGACTTTGACCTGTTATTGTAACTAAAATAGAAACTAGAATAATTTGCGGAAAGCTCATCATAATTTCACTAAATTTCATTACTACAGTATCTAAGTTTCCTCTAACATACCCTGCATAAGTTCCTAAAGAAACTCCAATAAGAGCAGCACCAATAGCACTACCTAATCCTATGAAAATAGAAATTCTACCACCATAAAGAATACGTGAGAAAATATCTCTTCCAATTTGATCTGTTCCTAAAATGTGTGTGGTATTAGGAGATACTAGTCTGTTTCTAAGATCAATTGTATCTGGAGTAAACTTTGTAAATAATGGTGCACCATAGCATAATACTATAATTAAAACTAATAAAACTGCTCCAATTACAGCAAGAGGGTTTGCAAGTATTTTTCTAACACTACGACTTTTTAGTGAAGCTTTTAACATGCCACTTTCTTCTTGATATAAGAGCAAATCCATTTTCTTCTGTAAAGATTTATTTCCCATTATTTCCTCCTAAGAAAGTTTGACACGTGGGTCAAGAAGAGCTGTTACAACATCAACTACAATACTTGCAACTAATACGATTAACACACTAAAAAGGGCTATCATCATAAATACAGGAGTGTTTTGAGATCTAATTGATCTAACAAACAATTGCCCTATTCCAGGCCATTGAAACACTTGTTCAATAACAACCGACCCACCTATTAAAATAGGTAATCTAAACCCTATTAAAACGGCTACAGGAGTCATAGCAACTCTAAGCCCGTGAATAAGGTTGATTCTCCACTCTTTTATCCCTTTACTTCGTGCTGTTTTAATATAATCTTTGTTAAGTGAATCTAGCATACTAGCTCTTGCATATCGCATAACACCTGCAGTCATTGCTAAACCAAGTGTTATTGCTGGTAAAATTAAATACTGCAATCTCATAAAAAATGCTTCACTGCCTGAAGTCATTCTTCCTCCAACAGGAAGCAGTTCTAAATTAAAAACAAAAACTATTATCATTATTAGCCCAAAGAGGAACTGTGGTATTGCTACACCTATCATTCCAAATACTGTTAGAACATTATCGGCAATGCTCCCTTTTCTCAAAGCAGAAACAACACCTAATAAACTGCCTAAAACACTTGAAATAACAAGTGCTGCTAAAGAAAGCTCTATTGTAGCTGGAAGAGTTTCAGCTATTAATGTTTTTACAGGTACTCCACTTTGAAGACTATATCCAAAGTCTCCTTTGAATATTGCTCCTACCCAATTAACATATCGAAGTAAAAATGGATCATTAAGTCCAAGCTCTTCTCTTAACTGGTCTAATTGTTCAACCGAAACTGAAGCTAAAGCATCAGGTGGTATCATGTAGTCAACCGCATCTCCTGGCATTAATTCAATTCCAATAAACATCATGAAACTAATAATTAAAGCCATTGGAATGAGAGCGAGCAACTTTCTAATTATAAAATTTATCATTATATCCTCTAAATTAAAGTGTCTTTCAAAAACAATTCCCGAAACTTTAAGTGAATAAAATTTCGGGACGATTTAGAATTGTGCAAAAAAGTAAATTCTATTTAATATTAGGTTCGTGTGGATACTGATTATAGTAGAATAATCTAGTATATCTAATACTAACTGGATGAATTGTCATACCTGAAATCTTTTCGATACCCTTGTTGTCATCAACGTTTTTACTAAATGCATAGTCAATTTTACCTGCCTCAGCGTTTTTAACTAAGTTAGCATCATTTTCGTTGTTAGCAGTCATATAAATCTTTTCAATGTTTCCAGTACCTGATTTAAAGTAATCATTATTTCTTTCTAAGATACCGTAGTTGTTTAAAACAGTCTTAAATACTTTGTAAGGACCTGTTCCAACTGGGTTTTGCCAGAAAGAATCTTGTTGACTTGTAATTGGGTTAGAATCTTTAAGCTTGTGCTTAGGAAGAACTGGCCATTGGCTGAATGTTAATAGTGCATTTGGATCTAAGATAGCAAACTTAATTGTTACTTTATTTCCATCAATCTTAATTCCAGAGATATGACTTGCAGCGCCATCTAAGTATGCTTGTGCACCTTCAATTGCTTTGTAAGTTGATTGAGCTACAGCGTTTAAGCCAGGAACTTTAATTAGATACTCAATAGAGAATTTAACATCGTCAGCTGTGAATCTCATGCCATCATGCCATTTTACATCATCACGAAGATTAAATACGATTTCCATTCCGTCAGGGGAAAGGGTATAATCTTTTGCTAATAAACCATCTGTAGGTGTAAGTGTACCATCTGCATCTACTAATCTGTCAAAAATCAATTCTTGATAAATAAAGTACCCAGGGTTAACTGTTGG
Organism: uncultured Spirochaetaceae bacterium; assembly: GCA_964533775.1. Classification (GTDB taxonomy): domain Bacteria; phylum Spirochaetota; class Spirochaetia; order Sphaerochaetales; family Sphaerochaetaceae; genus Pleomorphochaeta. The sequence goes on from CAZHNE010000011.1 coordinate 18,105, forward strand.
TGCTTGATAGAATTCCATTGGTCCACCATTGGTGTATAAAGTTTTATCACTTCTTGTTGTAGTCCAATCTAAGATGTCTTTATTAAATGAAAATTGGTCATTACCTAACTCAGCACCATGCATGTCTAATTTATCACTTGTGTAGATAAATGATAGTTGGTGATATAGTGGCATGTTATACAAATTTTCAGCAAAGACTCTTGTTACTTCTTTAAAAGCTTTTTGTTGTTTTGCAACATCTGTTGTTGCTCTAGTTGCTTGTAGTAACTCATCAACACCTTCTGTGAAAGGTAATGTAGAGTTATTAGAAGCTGTGCTTTCAAAACGATCAAAGAATTCATTGTTTGATAAAGCAGCAATTGCAGCGTAAGCTAAGTCCCATTTTACTTCAGAAGGTCCGTTTACTCTGTCTTGTGGTGCAACCCAAAGTTGAGCACCTAAGTCACCTTCTAATTTTCTAAATGCTGATTTAACGCCAACAGCTTTCCACATTTGTTGGATAGTAGCCATTAAGTCAACTGTTTGTTGATCACTGTAGTAGTAAACAACATCAAGAATATAATCTGAAGGCCATCCTGCTTCATCTAATAAAGCTTGTGCTTTTTCAGGATTATAACTATATGTTGTAATATCATCGGCGAGATAAGGACCTTTACCAATTAATGAATGAGCTACTTCAGCTTTTCCTTCAAATAAGGTATCAATAATTGTGTCCATATCAATTGCGTAACGTAATGCTTGTCTAATTCTAACATCAGATAATGGTGTTCCACCTTGCTCCCACGCAGGTGCTTCTTTAGGTGCTGCTGCGGATTCTTTATCTCCGGCTGCAAACAAACTTAAAGAAACCATTAATACTAATAAAATACT
>CAZHNE010000011.1:19074-20941 GCA_964533775.1 uncultured Spirochaetaceae bacterium
ATAAAATACTCCTTCTTTTCTTATTGTAGTACAATCTACATTTGACATTTACATTATACCCATCAAGAACAACATTTTGTCAAGAAATATTTTATTTATTTTCTCTTTCACAGATAAGCTTCACTTTATAGCTAAAATGTATAATATTTACTAAACAAACTTTAGGTGTTTTAAATCCGTGTTATTATTTCTACAAAACTTTATTTTGCTATTAAACACACTTGTGTTTTTAAACAAACAAACAGTGACCCTTTAAACAGTTTATTTGTTTTCACTTTCTTGTTTTTTGATAAGCTTTGATCTTACTCCCATAAAGAGTTAGAAGTGAAGAAAACTTTAATAGAATAATAAAAGTTTTACTACAGCTTGATAATCATCATTAATCATGGAATACCCTAATATTACGTTAATTTTATTGTTTCTTTGCATTATTTTTTGTATCTTTTAAGTAGGAGTTAAACAAATGGAAAAAATTTATGAAAATTATTTAGCGAGCTTTGATAGACTAAGTGGTAACGGTGCGAACTTTATTGGACTAAAACCTCTACCAAGTAGTCATTGCGTTGAAAAATGCACATCCGAACTATTAGAATTAATGTTTCCAGGAAGATGTGATGGTGCATCGACTCAGTCTTTCCAAGATATAATTACTCATCAATTGAATTTAGTTAAGTGGACTTTATCTAATTTGATATTTCTTTCCTACAACAACGAATGTGATGAAGAGTGTGAACTTGAAAATATAAGTAGAAAAAAAACAGATCAAGCTTTAGCAAACTTTTTTGAAGAGCTTCCTTCTATTAGAAAGAAAATAAAAGCTGATGCTTTAGCTGGTTATAATAATGACCCCGCTGCAAGACATTTGCATGAAATAATTCTTTCTTATCCCTATATAAAGGCTTTAACAATTTATAGGGTTGCACACAATCTTCACACTTCTGGTGTACCCATATTACCTAGAATGTTAACCGAATGGGCTCATAAAGAAACTGGAATCGATATTCACCCTGGAGCTAGTATTGGAGACAGCTTTTTTATAGATCACGGTACTGGTGTTGTTATCGGAGAGACTTCTGTTATTGGAAATGATGTTAAAATATATCAAGGGGTTACTCTAGGCGCTTTAAGCTTCCCAAGAGACTCTGCAGGACATATAATTAAAGGTGCTAAGCGTCATCCTACCATCAAAGACAATGTTACTATTTATGCTAACGCAACGGTATTAGGTGATATTACTATAGGAGATAACTGTATTATTGGCTCGTCTGTTTGGATTAAAGAAGATGTTCCTTCCGGTACAAGAGTTTTGATACAAGAGCCTAAAACTAATCACAAGGAAATAAAAAAGAGATAATATAAAATAATATTAGTTTTAGATATTTAGACTTTTTTTGATTGCTTTTTACAATTATTCAACTTATCTTTTAACTAGACTCTAGAGATATAAATTAGGTGAAAATTATATTAACAAGGAGTCTAAAAATGAGTAACAAGTATTCTATCGAGTTTATTAAAAAGGCACACAAATCTACCCTTTTTAATGAAGAGGAAATTAAGAAAAGCACCGTCTGCACATGTTTCTACTGTGGATATCAATTTAATCCAAAAGAAGAAAAAGAAGTAGAATGGTTGGATGAAAACAATCCCAAAGGTAAAACTATTGTTTGTCCAAAATGTGGTATAGACGCTGTTATTGGAGATGGTTCTATTTTTCCAGTAACTGATAAAGACTTTATTTTAGAAAGCTCTACTTATTTCTTTAACGGCTATAGTAGGATAAGCGACAAAGAGCCTATAGAGAAGATTAAAAAGATTTTAATTGAGATTGATTAGTCTCTATAGTTTCTTAAAAAACTATTCTTAAAAG
>CAZHNE010000011.1:21041-24628 GCA_964533775.1 uncultured Spirochaetaceae bacterium
ATTTTAATTGAGATTGATTAGTCTCTATAGTTTCTTAAAAAACTATTCTTAAAAGCTTACTCATCAAGCAAGAAAGGTATATTGCCTCTCTTGCTTTTTTTAATTTTAAAATTCTTGCTACTTATATAATGTTTTCTCTCTTTAACCAAGTATGATATTCCTTATAGTATTCTTCATTTTTTCTATTTCCTGTTTTAGCAATACTTCCAGGTTTATTCATCATGCCGAGATATTGGTATACAAGGATTTTTTCAACAAAGGTAGATACATTATCTATTTGCTTTGAAATTCTCTCTAAATTGCTCTCTATTAATGCACTTTCATAAACTTCGCCTTCAAAGTCAAATATCTCAACATCTGCCCAAATTTCACTCCGACCTGATTTATCATGTGCATTTCTCAAATTCTCAAACCATTTATAAGTGTCCTCAACTCTTGTTTTCTTAACACCTACTTCATCTTGATATGCTATATAATCAACATCTAGTTTATCTAACTGCTTAACAAACCTATCATCAGTCTTTGCTTTACATGTTCCATAAGGAGCTATTAACTTCTTTTTACCTGGAGTTAATGAATCAACTAACCGCGAGTTATAATTAACATACTCTATAAAATCTTCACAGTAATATGGATTTATTTCAGCCTCGTTTGGCCAGTACCACCCGTAAAAACTTTTGTGATGGCTATACCGCTCTGCAATTTCAGCTGTTAGAATATCTCTTTTCTTTATAAGAAGAGGATCTCTAATCATCATTTTAGGATTCCGCCAGTCTCCAACAAAATCATTACCTACAAAGACTTTCATGTTATACCTATCTGCAGTTTGAAATAATATGTCTAAACAATTTTTACAGTTTATTTCAAAAGATGGAAAATGATTGCTTTTGTAAAATGTCTTCCCATCTAGTGCTGAGGCCATAAGGACAATATATTCCATTTTTAGCTCAGACATTTCTTTAATCTTTTCTTTCCACATATTTTCTGTGAAATTAGCACATTCTTTATTCCAGTACTTGCCTTCTGCTTTATTCATATGCTGAAACTCAAACCAAGATCCATCTATCTTTTTCACCCTATTCTCCTAAGATTATTATTGTAAAAAAATGCCCTAAGCTCTATAAAAACAGAACTCAGAGCACAAAGGTTTTTACTTATTTCTCTTCATCTAATAGGCGTTTCTCACCTTCTAAGGATCTGATATGGGATACTTCTTGACTTACTTCAATAATACCTTTGTATGTATCTCCTTCAAAAAGTGGGAAGTATCTTATATAAACAAATGCTTCTTTCATTTGAATCCAGAACTCTGCTTCTTTACGTTTGCCTGATTTAAAATCTTCTACTATTTTTTCTACTATATGAACACTTTTTGGCGGATGACAGTTTTGTACTGATCTGCCAATAATTCCAGGAGAACGTGGGAATATTCTTTCTCTGCCATGACTAAAATACCTAACGTTATTATGTTCATCTACAAAAGTAATATCAACAGGAAGATTTGTAAGCATTAAGTCAATTTGTGAAGCAGTTAGTTTACCTATACTTAAATCAATTAAAGAGCTCTCTGAAGTAGAATCGGATGGTTTTAAATTTACAGTATTTTCAATTAAAACTTTTGGTGTCCATTTGTTTTCCGGTTTAATCCATGAATAACCAATTTCAGCTTCTCCTTTTTTGATTTCAGCCCATGTTGATTCTGGTAGTTTTCTAAGAGCTGTTGGAAATAATATTTTCTCTTCCATAAAAACCATTCTCTTTAATTGAGGAATTAAAGATTTAGAAAGAGAAATACATTCACTCACCTTTTTATCTTTAGAAGCAAGTTTTATTTTCTTAAATGTTTCTCTTATTTCATCATGTTTACCCCACATAACCTTTGATGGTCCTGTAAATCCAACATCTTCAAGAAAAGGAAATAGTTGGTTTTCCTTTCTAGTGTAATGTACATCGATTATTGCTATGTTTTTTAAAGCTTCATCAAAGGCATCAAAATCTTTAGATTTTTTAAGTCTTTTGTACGCCTTCTTGAATTCAGAAATTTGAGATTTCAACTCTTTGTTTTCTTCTCTGTAGTTAGCAATTGGATGACCACTTATTTTCTCATCTCCACTTTTTGCACGCTTTGAAGCTCCCTTTAGTGCATCTTTAAAAGCATCAACATGTAGCTCACACAACTGTTGTACGTCTTCTACAGGCACACCTTCAGCTATAAGGGCTTGTTCTGCTTCTGCTATTTCTTCAGGGCTTAATGTATCAAGCAACTTTTTAAAGTCTTTTTTTATTTCTTTCGTTACCGATTTATGATTATCACTCTTGTTGAGAGCTTTAATTATTTTGTTAAGTTCATCTTTTCTTTTTTTACTATTGTTTAAATTTTCTGACATATTTTTACCTCCATAAAAATTATGTAAATTTACATTAAAAGCAGTCGATAATACCTCTACATCAGCAAAAAGCTGATTAAACTCTTCATTAGATAGTACTTCTTCTGCTAGAGGAAATAGAATAGTCTCCTCTCTATATATTAGTTTTCCCATATTTAAAAACATAGAACCATAAACTCTATTAAACTTATTAAAATGGAATACTGGATTATCAATTATTTCTAAAAGTTCTTTTAAATCACTTATAACTCTATCTTGTATATGCCACATAAGCTTAAGACAGTTCATATTGTCAGTTTTCATTTCAAGGGCAGGGAAAAGAGAGTTTTGTAGCTTCAGATAATGAGGTTTGATTTTTTCATATTCCATAAGCTTTTCTTTTAAAGAAAGGAGTAATTTATTATCAACCTTTTTGTTTTTTGTGTATTCTTCAACAAATTCTTTATAAACTTTAGTAACAATTAAAATATGCTTCTTTAAGCGGGAATTTTCTTCTAGTAATAATGCAAGGTATTGTTCTTCTGTTTTAAACGGCCCTTTAGAATCGAGGCCACGCTCACAGGCTCTGATAAACTGTGCTACTACCCTTTCTATAAAATCATAGTCATCCTCTGTTTCTATAAACCTATCTATTACAGCATTTACTTCTCCAGGACCACATTGCTCTAAATATTTTCTATAGTTTTCAAATTGCTCGCGAGTTCTTTTACCCTCTGCCAATTTAAGAATATACTCGAACAGTTTATCTTCAACTTCTTTATTAATATCCAAATTTCCCTCCTCCTTAGCATTAATGTTTTTTATATTTTGTTTTAAAAATAGAATTTTTATAAAACATTATACAACAAGAATAAACACTAATTATTCAATCGTCAATTAATACTGCTACTTTAATATTTACCACTAAAATCGTAACCTTTACATTAGTAACTCTAAGGACTAAAAACCCTCTTTTGCACTCTTTAAACCCCAACTTAAAAATAATAGGAATTCTAAATGACTCTCTTTTTCTCTTTCTAGGAGCCAAATCTCAATTTAAACTTTGATACAATAGCAAAATAATGTTAGAAAAAATCTTGTATTTGTTAAAAACTGTGCTATAATAATTTTGGGAACGTTCCCAAAGTGATAATAATATTAGGAGTTCAAATGTATTCTATTATAGATGTTGCCAAATTAGCCAAAGTTTCAAAAAGCACA
>CAZHNE010000012.1:0-14250 GCA_964533775.1 uncultured Spirochaetaceae bacterium
TTGAGTAACTTATGAATCTAATATAAGTTGTTATTTTAGTTTTGTCAATCTATTATGAAGAAATAGTGAAAGTTTTTTTATTAATGTTTTTCTGGGACTTGAAAGGCTTTTAAAGACAAAAAAATCCCCACTAAAAAGTGAGGATCATTTTGTTTCGAGAGCGACGGGGATCGAACCCGCGATCTTCGGCGTGACAGGCCGACGCGATAACCATCTTCGCTACGCCCCCAAAAGACAAGTGTTAAACTATATAATTTTTGGACTATTGTCAATAGGGGGAAGGAGAAGAGTGGATTTTATTTTTTATTTTTTCTAAACCTTAGTAGTCTAAGTGCGTTTAATATTGCTAAGAATGTTACTCCAACATCAGCAAATACTGCTGCCCACATATTAACAAGGCCTAGAGCTCCTAAAATCATTATAAGGAACTTTACTCCTAGTGCAAAAATAACATTTTCTTTTACAATACGCATAGTTATTTTCGAAAGTGTTATTACAGAAGATAAGCTACTTAATTCTTTACCCATAATAACTACATCACTAGCTTCAATTGCGGCATCACTTCCAGCAGCTCCCATTGAAATACCAACTTCGCTTATTGCTAAGGATGGAGCATCGTTTATTCCATCACCAACAAATGCAACCTTTCTGCCTTCTTTAATTATACTTTCTAACTCTCTAACCTTATCCTCAGGGAGTAAGTCTGCTTTAAATGATGACAAATCAAGATCTTCAGATACTTTTTTTGCATTAAGGTAATTGTCTCCACTAAGCATGATTAAGTTAGTAATCCCTAGTTTTCTTAAGTCTTTTATAGTTTGTTTACTGTTTGCTTTTATTCTGTCTCCAACTGTAATTATACCTTTAAAGGTGTTATCTATAGATACATAAATTAAAGTATTGATCACATCGTCAGTATCTTCACCTATTTCAATATTATGATCTTCTAACAATGCTTTATTACCTACTAATACTTCTTTATTGTTAACTAAAGCTTTTAAACCTTTACCAGGTATTTCTTCTACATTAAGAGCTTCAAAATCTTTTTCAAGATAGTTGCTTTCTTTTTTAACTTTTTCATATTCATTTACTATAGATTTAGCAATTGGGTGAGTTGATAGTTTTTCAACACTTGATACATAATTTAATAGTTCTTTTTTATCTATACCAATATTATTAATATTATTAATAGTAAATTTACCTTCTGTTAATGTTCCAGTCTTATCAAAAACAATTGTATCTACTTTTGCTAGGTTTTCTAAATAAATACTTCCTTTTACTAATACACCTTTTTTAGAAATAGCTCCAATTCCGCTAAAGTAAGAAAGAGGAATAGATACAACAAGTGCACAAGGACAAGAAACCACTAAAAACATCAGCGCTCTATAAATCCAGGTTGAATATGGGACATTAGTAATAAATAGGGGAGGAATAGTTGCTAGTAAAATAGCTGAAGCAACAACTATAGGAGTGTAATATTTTGCAAATTTTCTTATAAAAACTTCATTTTTAGATTTCTTTTCATTTGCAGATTCTACCATTTGTAAAATTCGTGACATAGTTGAATTTTCATATGTTTTAGCAACTTCAACTTTTATAGGAGAGTTAATATTTAAACTTCCACTTAAAACCTTAGAATTGTTACTAACATCTAAAGGCATAGCTTCACCTGTTAAAGGAGAAACATCTAGAGAAGAAAATCCTTCAACTACAGTTCCATCTAAAGGAATCCTTTCTCCAGGTTTAACTAAAATAATATCACCTATATTTACTTCTGTAGGTTTTACATCAATTATATCATTGCCTTTTACAAGGTGAGCGATTTCACTTTTAAGACTTATTAGACTTTTAATAGATTTTCTTGATTTATCAAGGGCATAGTGCTCAAAAGCATGTCCAACTTGGAAGAATAATATTATAGCTACACCTTCACTGTAGCTTCCAATTATAAAAGCTCCAATTGAAGCAATTGCCATTAAGAATGTTTCATCTAAAAAGTTTCCTTTAAAAATATTACTAACAGCTTTAAATACAACATCATGTGCAATGATTATGTATGCTAGAAGCATGAAATATAATTGTAAATCTCTAAATATTGTTAATCCAAATATAAAGAGAATAAAAGAAAGAATAATTCTGTGAATATCAGTAAACTTCATAAGGCGGCCTCTTTGTTGTTATATGAAACTATTTTCATATATTAATGTAAAAAATATTAGAGAAATATTCTATTATTTTTAAGTAAACTATATATGAATAATCATTCATATGTCAAGAGCTTCTAAGTAATTAACAATTAGATAATAGAAAAGAAATATTTATAAAAAATTGATGTTTATTAAAAGGATCATTTCTTATTTAAAGGACTTAATACATTAATATAGTAGGTAACGCAGAGAGTCTTACTCTTTATCCTGTTTGTGGTTAATATGCTCTATTGCTAATTCCATTATTTGTTCTACATGGTAGTCATCAAAAGAATAAAAAACATTTTTACCAGATTTTTTAGATTTGACAACTTTTGCATCTTTTAGTGTTCTTAATTGATGAGAAACAGCAGATTGTTCCATATTCAGCTTTTTGGTTAAGTCATTAACACATAAAGGCCCCTCTCTTAAAGCTAGGATTATTTTCATTCTTGTTGAATCTCCCAAAACTTTAAAAAATAAGCAAAACGAATCAAAATCTGAAATAATTAACTTTTCATCTATCATAGCTATACCTTTATTGTTCAAGATTATTGTACTATTAATGAAGATTATGTGTCTAGTTAAAATTTATTTATACTAAAGCATTAAAAATTTAGTCGATATGGTTATTTAATTTGACCGCACTTATTAAAATTGCTAAGATATAGTATATTTAATAAGTAATTATTAGGAGCGTATATGGAACCAACATTAGTTGTATTAGCGGCTGGAATGGGCTCTCGTTATGGCGGAGTAAAGCAAATTGATTCTGTAGGAAAGAATGGTGAAACATTGTTGGACTTCAGTGTTTACGATGCTAAAAAAGCAGGTTTTAAAAAAGTTGTTTTTATAATAAGAGAAGATATTGAGCAAGATTTTAAAGAAAGACTTTTTGATAGAATTAGCAGAAATATGGAAGCTGAATATGTTTTCCAATCTCTTAACTCTTTATTAACCAAAGAGCAAATTGAGCAGAGTAAAGAGAGAGAAAAGCCTTGGGGCACTATTCACGCTGTTCTTTGTGCAAAGGATATTGTAAAAGAACCTTTCTGTGTAATCAACAGTGACGATTATTATGGAAGAGAAGCTTTTGAAAAAATGGTTAAACATTTATCTTCTTTAGAAGAAGGCAGTACTGAGCATGCGATGGTAGGTTATGTTCTTAAAAATACTATGAGTAAATCTGGAAGTGTTTCTAGAGCTGTTTGTACAGTTGAAGATGGTTACTTAGTGAGTATGAGAGAAAACAAGAAAATTGAGTTTGTTGGAGACAAAATTATTAGTCACATCGACAACAAAGAAGTAGAACTAACTGGAAATGAGTGGGTTTCTATGAACTTCTTTGGTTTTACACCACTAGCTTTTGATTCTTTTACTAAGTATTGGGAAAGGTTTATCAAAGAAAATATTAATACTAAAAAAGAAGAAAGTCTTTTACCTGAAAGTGCTAATGAGATTGCAAGAAATAAAGAAGGCAAAATTAAACTCTACACTACTCAAGAAAAGTGGTTTGGCATGACTTATAGTGAAGATAGAGAAATAGTAAAAAATGAATTAGCCAAAAAGATGACAGAGGGATATTATCCAGAAAAACTTTGGGAAAAATAAAATAAATATACACCTCTAGAATATTTCTAGGGGTGATTTATTATAGGTGCTTTGCTCTCCAAGCAGCTTTGCTAATAGGAATAAAGCCTTCACCCATAACTTGGTAAGTATCTTGAACAATCATAAATGCATTTTTATCAATTAAATGAATTTTATTAATTAGTTTACCAATTTTATTATTAGCTATTACAGTCATAATAACTGGTCTTTCTTTGTCAGTGTATAAGCCTTTGCCTTCTAGAACTGTTCCACTGTGATCTAACTCGTTAAGAATAAAGTCTTTAATCTCTTCTCTTTTTTTACTCACTATATAAATTGTTTTTGAACTATAACTTCCTAATCCTAGTAGAACTTTATTTATACCTAGAGTAGTAATATATATTGTAATTATGGCATAAAGAGCAGCTTCGATTCCAAAAATAAAAACACTAAAACCAACAATTATTGCATCAATTATAAATAAAGCATTGCCAAGAGTTATAAAAGTATATTTTGTAAGAACTTGAGCTAAAATATCCGTTCCGCCTGTATTCGCACCACTTTTCATAACGAATCCTAAGCCAGAACCAAACAATATTCCCCCAAAGATAGCAGATAATAAATATGAAACATGATTTTCATAACTAATTATACCTTCGGTCCCAAAAACTCTAGTGAAAATAATTGTAAAGAATGAATATAGTAATGTGCCAATTAGTGATTTAATGCCGTATTCTTTTCCAAAAACAGTTATACCAACAAAAAATAACGGGATGCTTAAGACAAGAATTCCGCTACCAACATCAAAATTAAGTGTGTGATATAAAATAATAGCTATACCAGTTACACCACCGTTAGCAATTTTAGCGGGGCTAGCAAACAATACAACGCCGAGAGCTGTTAAAAGTGTTCCAATTACAATGTAAAAATATTCAACTAATCTATATCTTTTTAAGTCTTTTTCCATATTGTTTCTCCCCTAAATTACACTTTACTGCCAATATTAAGCTTATTATTCTTCATCATCCTAATTAAATCTTCTACATTGTCGGAGATAGAAAGACATTCAAGAATATCTTTTTTTATAAAACCTTTTTCACAAGCTTGAAGAAGAAAATTGTATAAAGGTGTATAAAAATTATCTATATTCAAAAGTCCAACTGGTTTGGTATGAATATTAAGTTGTAACCAGGTATAGGTTTCAAAAAACTCTTCAAATGTTCCGATTCCACCAGGCATTGCTATAAAAGCATCACTTCTATTATACATCTCTTTTTTTCTTTCATGCATATCTTCTGTGATAATTCTTTCACTTTCAACAACTTTGTTACAAACGTGAGGAAGATTTAACCGCTTTGGTAATACTCCAACAACAGTTGCACCATTTTCATAAGCAGTTGAGGCAACAAGGCCCATTAATCCAATATTGCCACCGCCATAAATTAATTTCATATTGTTTTTAGCAATATATAAACCTAATTGGATGGCGCTTTTGCTATAAACGTCACTATTTCCTAACGAAGAGCCGCAAAAGACAGCTAAACTATTAATCTTATTCATAATCTTTAACATAACGTTATTGTTTTCTTACTTCAAGAGATTATATCCATAAATTTAATGGGGTTAAAACTTTTTGAAGTTTTGTGTATTCTTACTTAATTTATGTTTCTTTTAAATAAATCTCAGTTATAATGTAAGTTACATATTAAAAGGATTGCTTCAGTTAATAATCATTAAAGAAGATAAATGTGAATATTATTTCTTATTATAGTTGTTCGCTTTATTTAATTAATGTATTATATCAGTATAGTAATAAACGAAACATATGATTTTAAAATAAACAAGGAGAGAAGGGAATAAAATTTTAAAAAATAATTTCCCCTAGAAGTATTATGAAAAAAAGACTTTTTACACTATTAGCGTTATTAGTATTATTGCCAGTTATGGCATTTGCTACAGAAGTTGTTATCACTTGGGAATGGATGCTCGATGATCCACAAGTTACAGGTTTTAGATATCAATTAAATGGAGAAGATCCAGATAGTTGGGAAATAGTAGATGGAATGACTTCATCCGCTGTTATCGAAAACTTAGATGGTACAATAGAGCATACTTTATATTTACAACAAACCTATGATGGAATTAATTGGTCGCCTAGTGCCATATCAACAGCTCCCGCTTTAGTTGAAGAAGAGCCTATGGTCGAAGCAGAAGCCGTAGAAGAAGTTGAAGCAGAAGTTGTAGAGCCAGAAATTATAGCTGAAGAAACTCAAGATGCCGAAGTAGTAGAAGAAGCAGAAGAAGAAGTTCAAGAAGAAGTTATAGTTGCAAAAGCTGATAAAAAGAAGAAACCTTATTATACAAGTATTTCCGTAAGTGGTGCAGGTATTTATACATTTAACCCAGTTGTAGCAGCTGGAGCAGTTGAAAGTTATGATAACTTGAATGCTAATGTAGGTGTTGGTGTAGGACTTAATAACCTATTAACACTTGGTAGTGTTGGCTTAGGTCTTAATGTTAATGTTGATGCAATGTTAGTACCGTTGCTAGGACATGCTAGAGCTTCTTTAGCAAGCTTCTTTACAGATTCATCAATTACTCATCGTAGTTTAAGATTAACATTGGCTCCAAAAGCTGAAATGGAATTTGGAAAATTCATTGTTAATGTTGCCGGCTTGGTTGATGCAACATTAGTTGATGTTTCAAAGTTTGGAACAATTAAAATAACACCAAACTTAGGCTCTAACATTGCAATTGGTTATGGTGGTCAAGTTGGTTTGGCTTATCAATTTAATAACCTTATCCAGCTTGGTGCTGATGCAAAGGTTAGAAGATATGCCGGTTCACAAGGTGAATGGGGTGTTGAAGTAACTCCAGCTATGAGATTCACATTTTAATTAAAAAATAAGTAATATATTGAAGGGTCAGGTTTTCTGGCCCTTTTTTATCTTTCTTTACTAAAGTGAATAATTATTACCTTGACCAATGATAATTGGTATTTGTATTATTGAAATATATTTTAATTAAGATCTACAAGGAGAAGGGGATTATTCCCCTATAAGTTCAACAATGAGAAAAAGCCGTATGCTAATTTGCATCGACTATATTAGTTTTAATTATGAATCAGAAGGCTTTAGTCTTTCTGATAGAGCAGAAGCTGATATAATAGCAGTTTTAGAAGAAGAAGAAACTGCGGATAATTTGATTAATAATTTTATTACAGAAAAAGGCCTTACTAAAGTTGAGCATGTTCCTAGTGATAAAGATTATGAGTATTATGAAAATACTATTTGTTTGTATAACTTCTTTAATATTAAAGAAAGAGAAAAGTTAAGAAGTATAGCTATTTATATTACTTCTCTTAGAGCTGCTGAAATGATGGTAAATCCACCTAAATTACAATTTAACTTAAAAACTCTTATGCTTTTACATAAGAACCTATTTGGGGATATTTATCCTTCAGCTGGCACTTTAAGAACAAAAACTGCAGCAAAAAGAACTGAGTTTTGCAGACCAGAATATATTATTCATCAGGCTAGGGAAATTTTTCGAAAGTTAAAAAAAGACAATTACTTAAAAGGTTTAGATAGAGAGTCTTTCATTAATGATTTAGCTTATTATATGGGGGAAGTAGAAGCTTTACACCCATTTAGAAATGGAAATGCTCCAACAGCAAGATTATTCTTTTGGGAGCTTGTTAATTTAGCTGGTTATGGAATTCAGTGGAAAGATGTTGATCCAGATAGACTTTTAGAAGCTGATATATGTGCAATTGATGGAGATTATCAACCTCTTATTACTGTCCTTGATGAAGTTGTTTTTTTAATATAACACGAAAAAGTAGTGCATATTTATGTATTTGTGATTTGTTAGAACTCTTTAACTTAGATCTATCCTTGTGTATACTGTCTAAGAGAATTAAAGAAAGTGAGGAAAGTTATGAACAGTTTTATTTATTATACTCCAACAAAAGTTATCTTTGAAGAAAAAGCAGAAGGTATGTGTGGAAAAGAGCTAAAAGCTTATAATCCAAAAAAAGTACTTATTCACTATGGTGGTCAAAGTGCAATTAAATCAGGATTACTCGATAGAGTCAAAAAGTCTTTAGATAGTGAAAATATTGAATATGTATTATTAGGTGGTGTTGTTCCTAACCCACTATTATCAAAAGTCCATGAAGGAATTGAACTTTCTAAAAAAGAAGGTGTTGATTTTATTTTAGCAGTTGGTGGCGGTAGTGTTATTGACTCAGCTAAAGCAATTGCTATTGGTTTATATCATGGTGGTGAAGTTTGGGACTTTTACGAAGGTAAGAGAGAGACACAAGGCTCATTCCCTGTAGCTTGTGTTTTAACTATTGCTGCTGCTGGTTCTGAAATGAGTAAGGGTAGTGTTATTACTAAAGATGAAGGAATGTTAAAGAGATCAGCAGGGCATCCTGATGCAGCTTGCCGTTTTTCAATTTTAAATCCACTATTAACATTAACTCTTCCAGATTATCAAACATTTAGTGGCTGTGTAGATATTTTAATGCACACCTTGGAAAGATATTTAAATACTGATGGTGAGAACAACTTAGATATTACTGATGAAATAGCGGAAGGATTGATGAGATCCGTTATTAAAAATGCATTAATATTAAAAGATAATCCAAAAGATGTTAAAGCGCGTTGGAATATTATGTGGGCAAGCAGTCTTTCCCATAATGGACTAACAGGTTGTGGTACTAATAATGGAGAATGGTCTGTTCACAAAATTGAGCATGAATTAGGTGGTATGTATGACGTTGCTCATGGAGCAGGTTTAAGTGCTGTTTATTCAAGTTGGGCAACATATGTTATAGATAAGATTGAAGACAGACTTGAAAAGCTAGCTATCAATTGTTTTGGTGTTGAAAAGCAACCTACGACTAGAGAAACCGCTCTTTTAGGTATTAAGAAGACAGATAGCTTCTTTAGAAAAATTGATATGCCAACAAACCTTAGCCAACTTGGTGTTAGCCCTAGTGAAAAAGATATTGAAGAAATGAGTCTTAAAGCAACAGAAAATGGTGAAATACCTATTGGAAATAAGATTATCTTAACCAAAGATGATTTAGTTGAAATTTACAAAATTGCTAACAAGTAAATTCTAACTATTTTAACCCTTAATAAAAATCCCCTAGATTTATTTCTAGAGGATTTTTTATTAGCTTATTTAATGTTCAGTTTTTTAACAATTTTCTTTGGTTTAGCTCTAACCTTAATCACTTGTCTTTCTTTTATTAAAAAACACTGATGAATTTTATTATTCCTTTCAAAATCAGGGCCAATTGACTCTTCTGTTATATTTTTAACATCGTAGTCTTGGTAAATATAATCATCTAAAACAAACTTTCTATTATTGTTACTAAAAATTAAAACTCCGTCTTTATCCAAATGTCTCATACAAAGGTGAATTAGTCTCTTATGATCTCTTTGAACATCAAAGGAATCACGACCTGTACCATTTGAGAAGGTTGGAGGATCGCAGAAAATCAAATCATATTTATCATAAGAGTTATATAAGAAATCCATACAATCTTCTTTATAGTAAAAATGATTCATAGACTTAAAGTCATTAAGTGACATATTTCTCATAGCCCAATCAAGGTAAGTAGAAGATACATCAACAGAAACTGTTGAAAGAGCTCCACCCATAGCAGCTTGTACTGTAGCGGTGCCTGTGTAACAGAAAAGGTTTAAGAAACGAGTATCTTTAGCCAATTCTTTAATCTTTTTTCTAATAGGTCTATGATCTAAGAAAATTCCAGTATCTAAGTAGTCAGTAAAGTTTACCAAATACCTAGCATCATTTTCCCTTATAATTATTAATCTATTTTTACTGTTGAGTTTCTCATATTGAGTAGTGCCTCTTTGCTTGTTTCTTGTTTTAACAAAAATACTATCAATATCAATATTAGTTGCTCTTTCTGTTGCAAAAACTAATTCTTCAAGACGCTTTTGAGCTACTTCTTCTTCAATAGTAGAAGGTGGGGCATATTCGCTTAAAACGATGTATTTACCATCATACAAATCAATTGCTGCATTGTACTCAGGCATATCTGCATCGTATATACGATAGTTTGTTACCCCATCTTTTTCCATTAAGGGAGTTAGTTTTTCAAGATTTTTAAGTAACCTATTGTAAGCCATCTCAGCGCCTTCGCTTAAAGGCTGAGACAATCTCTCCTTCTTTTTCTCTTCAGCTTTTCTTATAAACTCTTGCCTTTCTTCTTCACTAAAAACGTAGTAGTGAGCAATTTGACAAGGAATTTTAGCATTCATAACTGAGTTAGTTCTGTTGGGTTTCATATTTACATGGCTAAGAAGTTCTTTTTCACCACAAACAATAGAAACGTGCCAACCGCCAAAATAATCAGAAAGAATTTTTCCGATATTAGTATATAATGTTTCAATATCAGTTTCATCTAGCCTAATGCCATATGGAGGATCTGTTACAATATAACCTAATTGAGAGGGTACATCTTCCTTTGTAATTTGAGTAAAGTCTTTAACTGCAAACTCAATTTTATCAGCAACCCCTGCAGCTTGAGCGTTCTTTTTTGCAACCTCAATAGCATTTGGATCAATATCCCATCCGTAGAACTTAAAATCTTTTTTAATTCCTTCTTCTTCTTCTTTGATTGCTTGTTGGAGAACTTTATCCCAAACTTCTTCATCATGAACAGAAAGATTAAAGAAAGCAAATCTGTCAACATCTATTAAGCCTGGAGCAACCCCACTTGCCCATAATGCTGCTTCTATTAAAATAGTGCCAGCACCACAAAAAGGGTCTAAGAGGGTTGGGATTTCTTCTAAATTTTCTTCACCTTCTAAAACTCTTCTAAATTCACTTCTCTTAATTACTGTTGCAGCAAGAGTTTCTCTCATTGACGCATCAATAAAGGCTAATCTGTAACCTCTTTTATGAAGTTTTCTTCCAGAAAAGTCGACAAAGTATAATACATCGTCTCCTCTTACGTGGATATGAAAAGTAACATCAGGATCATCTTTATCTACATTAGGTCTTTCATCTTCAAACTTTTCTTTTATTCGATCAACAATAGCATCTTTTAATCTGATTGCTGCAAAATGGCCATTTTTTAACCATCTACAGTTTCTTACTGTTTGAGTTATTGCAAATGTTGTTTGTGGGGTAACCCAATCTTCCCATGGAATTTCCATAGCACTTTGATAAAGTTCATCGGCATCAATAACATCATCGTCGTGAAAAAGTGCTAACATAAGGCGGGAAGCTACTCTTGAATAAAGAGTAAATTTATATGCCGTTTCTAAATCACATTCAAATTCAACACCACCATTAGTTGTGTTGGTTTGTTCAACTCCTAGAGAACGAATCTCATGCTCTAAAATGTCTTGTTGGTTTGCTGCGCACGTTGCAAAAAAAACCATACTCTCTCCTTACCTCTGATTCCCCAGAGATTATGTAAATTTATTTTCTCTTACCTTTCATTTGTAAGAAAATTACTTAAATAATTTTTGTATCTCAGATTCGCTAAAATCGTAATCACTGTTACAATTTAAACAATTGAGAGTTAGAGGAAAATTGCCATCGTTTAAAACGCCATCTTTTTCCTTTTTAGGTAGCCCAACTAAATGCTTAGTAAAGTTTTCTCTTGAGCAAGGGCATGAAAATCCAACTCCCTCACTAGCTAGATGTTTTGCATTAGGGAAGTTAGAAATAATATATTCTTTTGGACTAACGTTTTTAGCAATACTTTGAGCAAGAGATGGCAAGGTTTTAGCTTTTTCATCCATTTTTATTAATTCTTCTTCACTACATCCTGGAAGAGCTTGTATAAATAACCCTCCAGCTCCTATAATCTTTCCTTCTTTATCAAAATCGATTGATAAATTAAAAAGGGTAGGAGTTTGTTCACTTTCAATAAAATATGTTGCTAAATCTTGAGCAAGATTTCCACTTTCTAGCATAACTTGGCCAGAAAATGGAGATTTACTTCCTTCTAATAATTTAGTTACTGTTAAGAACCCAGGGCCGTACAGATCACTTGTATTAAAGCTTGTTAAAGGTTTTGTTAATTGTATTGGATTGTTTTTCAAATATCCTCTTACAGCACCACATGCCCAAGCTTCTGTATAAATACCACCGATAGGTCCACCACATTCAACTGTTATTTGAACTCTATCATTTCCTTTTACAGTAGCAGAAAGAAGAGCATTTGCAATGTAGGCCTGTCCTAAGACTAGGGATTCAACTACTCCTGTATTGTGATTAGCTCTCATTCCATTTAATAAATGAGTTGCACTAATAATTGTTGCTCTAAAGTTATTGTTTTCTAAAATAAAAACTTCTCTCGTATCTTCACTTAAAGAAGAGAGATGTTTATTTAATGTTATGTCTTTAATTTGTTTTTTTATCATAGCTGACAAAGATTATGCTAAAAAGCTTATTTTTTCAAGGGAGATGATGTTCTCTTTAGTAGATTAATATTATTTAATGATGAACTAAAAAAAGAGGTTTGTTTATAGCCGATTGAGAGTTATTTCATTATAATAGTAGTAGATAAGTGTAGTTTTAATGAAGTTGTTACAATCTAAATGACCTTTTTACTAATAATAAGTAAACTTCAAAATAAGAATATAAGTATTTTGCAAAGATAAGGTAAATATGGATAAAGAAAAAGTAGTATTAATTACAGGTGGAGCAACAGCTTTAGCTAGAGAAGTAGCAATAGCTTTATCCGCAAACTATAAAATAATAATTCATTATAACAAAAGTGAAGAAGAAGCTAAAAAAGTAGCAGAGACTATTGGTGAAGAAAGGTGTAAAATAATACAAGCTGATTTTAATAAAGTCTCTGCAAAGTCTTTCTTTAAAGAAGCTTTATCCCAATTCTCTACAATTGATGTAGTTATAAATGCAGCTTCAATTTTTGAAAAAACAGCAACAGAAGATGTAAGCAGAGAGAGTGTAGAAAAGTTTTTTAATATTCACTCTACTTTTCCTTTACTTTTAACAGTTGAGTTATTTAACCACTTAAATAATAAGAAAAAAACTGGTGTAGTAATCAACATCACAGATGCTCAACTAGAAAAAAATACTAAAAATAGAGTACCTTATTATTTGAGTAAGCAATCTCTTTCTTATCAAAGTAAAATATTAGCAAGTGAATTTGCTCCTGTTTTAAGAGTAAATGAAGTAGCTCCTGGTTTTACTTTAGCAAAAGAGTGGGAAGAGGAATATTTTAAAAAAGTTAATGATGTTTTGCCTTTTAAAGTTACAAAAGTAGAACAAGTTATAAAAGCAATAGAGTTTTTCATAAAAAGTGATCAGGTTAGTGGACAACGTTTAGTAGTTGATAGCGGCTTAACATTGCTTAATGAAAAGTTAGTATAAATGAGGAGGCCAAGTATAATCTTGGTATAATTAATGGTAAATAAAAAAATAGTAATATTGAGCTTAGTTTTACTAAGCACTTTTTCATATTTAGGGGCACAATCCTTAGAGACTTTAGTAGATAATTCAATAGAAAAAAGTAGTCAAATAAAAACTTTAGACTTAAATAAAAGATATACCCTACTAAATTTACAACGCAGTGAATTACCCCCTAAACCAACAGTTAATGTAGATGTTAATTCTCAAATGGGAGAAGATACATACACTGTTGAAGGTGGTTACAATGGATTAGTTAGTATAATAATCCCAGGAGATCATATTCCGACTTCTCCCACAGGAGTAAGTAATACAACAACAATCTCACTCGGTGGAGGACTTTTACATGATAGAACAGGAGCGAGCCCTAAAACTGACTTAAAAGGAAGTGCAACTGTATATCATAATTTTCTGCTTGGAGACTATTCAAACAATGAAAACTCTTTAAACAGTGAATTAACCAGACTAAGAGCTGATCAAGCTTATAAAAATGGTGAAATTTCATTTAAGAAAAATGTATATAATTATGTTTCAAGTATTATTCTTAATGAGAAATCACAAAGAGATATTGAAAAGAAAATAGTCGATCAAGAAAAAACTATAAAAGATAGCTTAGCTCTTGGATACATTACAAAAGACTCTCTTTCTTATAGGCAGAACAATTTAATTTTAAAAACTTTCAAAGACTCCCTTGAAAACATTCAGTTTCAAAAAGAGTCACTTCTTAAAAACTTTAAAGAATATACTGGTATAGACTATGTTCAAGTAGATGAAGTTAGAGAGCCCAATTTAGAAATTAAAGATTCACAAAACAACAATAGCATAAGTGTTCAATTGGCAACAATAAACAAAGAACTTAAGAATAATAAAATAGCTCAAGTTGAAAAGAAAAAAACTCAATCTCACATAAATGTTGGAGGTAGGGTAGATAGGCCTTATCCGAAGACAATACTGGGAGTTAAAAATGAAGATATGAGTGTGGCAGCAGAAGCAACTTACAATGCAAATAACTTTTCAATTAATGCAGGAACTCAAGTAA
>CAZHNE010000012.1:14350-24472 GCA_964533775.1 uncultured Spirochaetaceae bacterium
TTGATGGACAATATTAAATTTAAAGAAGACGACTTAAAGATAAAAGAAGAAATGTTTACTCTTGGCTTATCATCTCAAAAAGAATTAGATGATTTAGCTTTTGAAATTGAACAATTAAATTATGACAAAAAAGCGTTATTAATCGATGGTTTATCCATCGAGTTAGATATAGAAAAATTACAATTATAGGGAGCAAAGAATGGCCAAATTATATAAAGATGATGATGTTACAGAACGTAGCGACAATGTAGGAACAGAAACTCAAATTAGAGATGATATAAAAAAGAAAATAAAAAGAAAGAAAATTAAAAAGCTTATTACTTGGGCAATAGTTATTGCCATAATTATTGGCCTTTATTCTATGTATTCATTCTTTCAAACTAATAGAAGACTTCCTTGGCAAGATGAAAAACCCCCACTTACTATGGAACAATTATATGCTGACTCTCTAGTAGTAGAGCAGATTACTCAACCTATAGTTAATATTAGTGGTTCTCTTAATGCTTATGATTTACAAGATGTAATTCTTAGGACAAATGGAGCTATTACAGCTGTTAATTTTGATGAAGGGGAAAAGGTAAAAAAAGGTGATGTTCTTGCAACTGTAGATGATACAAATCAACAATACATGATTGCTAAATTAGAAAGTGACATTAAAAATGCAAAGTTTAATGGCAATCAAAACGCATTGTATCTTTTAAATCTTCAGTTAACTAATGCAAAAAACAACTTAGAATATACTAAAGCTCTTGCAAACTTTGATGGAGTAGTAGCTTATCAAGGTTGGGAAACAGGGGATTATAATACAGTAGGTGTAACAGGCAATATGATTGTTGCAGATTTAAGTAAGTTTAAATCAACAGTTGAAATTGATGAAATGGACATAAACAACATTAAAGTAGGGCAAATAGCCAAATTAAACTTTGACTCACTTCCTGGAGTAACAGCAGAAGCAGTAGTTACTAAAATTCCAATGCTAGGTAGATATAATCAACAAGGATTTGGTGTAATGGATGTAGAAATTGCAATTAATAATCCACCAGCAGGACTTAGAACAGGATTTACTTTTGATGGAACAATTAAGAGTGATGAAAAAGTAACAAGAATGATTATAGATCAAGCTACAATAAAACAAAGTGGTGATGATACTATTGTTACCAAGAAGATGGAAGATGGCAGCCTAAAAGATGTAGTTGTAAAAGTTAAATATTTAGGTGAATCAAAGAGCCAAGTATTATCAGGAGATGTAGAAGCTGGTGATACACTCGTAATTAAAAAGAATTTGAGCTTTGAAGAGATGTCCAACGAAATGATGGCGGGGAGACGTATTCAATGATAAATAACGTAATACATCTAGAGAATGTAAAAAGATATTATCTTGTAGGTGACTTCTTTGTTAAAGCTCTCGATGGTGTTTCTGTAGATATTAAAAAAGGTGAATTTACAGCTATCATGGGTCCCTCGGGTAGTGGGAAATCCACAATGATGAATCTCATCGGTTGCTTAGATACAGCAACAAAGGGAACCATTTATATTGATGGAGAAAACACTGCGGGCTTAAATGAAACTGAACTTGCTTATATTAGAAATCAGAAGGTAGGATTTGTTTTCCAACAATTTAATTTATTAGGAAAAGAAACTGCATTAAAGAATGTAGAAACCCCTTTATTATATGCTGGTGTAAAACCAAAAGAAAGAAAGAGAAGAGCTATCGAAGCATTAGAGAAAGTTGGGTTGGCTGATAGAATGTATCACAGACCGAATGAACTCTCTGGTGGCCAAAAACAAAGAGTAGCTATTGCAAGAGCAATAGTAACTAACCCAACTATTTTACTAGCTGATGAACCTACTGGAGCTTTAGATACCAAAACGGGAAATCAAATAATGCAAATTTTTGAAGAGTTAAATGCTGAAGGAAGAACTGTGATAATTGTAACTCACGATAGAGAGTTAGGAGACAGATGCAGACGACAAATCCATCTACTAGATGGAAAGGTAAGGGGGTAAGACTTATGTTTTGGGAAAATATTAAATTAGCCTTATCAGCCATGAAAGGGAGCAAGATGAGAACAGCTCTTTCCTTGCTAGGTGTCGTAATCGGTGTTGGAGCTGTAGTAGCTATATTAAACTTAGGAGATAGTGCTTCAGGCAGTATTACTGATAGTTTAAATGCTGGTGGAACAGATATTATTACTGTTTGGACACAGCCAAATGAAAGAACAAGGGATGTTTTTGACAGTGAATTCTCAATAACTATAAAAGATAGTGTTGAAGGAATTGAGAGAGTTATTCCTCAAATGATGACTTCTGCAGCAATAAGAGCTAATCAAAAAAGTACTGGTAGCCAAATTATGGGGACTGAATCTTCATATTTCGATGCGCAAAAATTAGAGTTTGAAGCAGGTAAGTCCTACTCGGTAGATCAAAATATTAATTCAAGGGAAGTTGTTGTTATAGGAAGTGGAATAGCCTCAACCTTGTTTGGTGGTGAAAACCCAATTGGCAAGAGAGTTAATTTTGTAATTGGTCCAGGGATTATAAAAAGTTATGAAGTTGTTGGAGTTCTTAAAGAAAAAGAACAATCTTTTACAATGAGTTTTGATAACTCAGTTTTTATTCCATTTAACACTTTTACCACAAAGCTTATTAACTCAAATGTTGTTTCAAGTTATGTTGTACAAACAAATAAAGATTATGATACAGTAGCGATCAGTAATGAAATAAATAGATTTTTAGATACATCTGTTGGAAATGAAAGTTATCAAAGCTTTTCTCCAGCAATGATTTCACAAATGGCTGATGAGATAACTGCAACGCTGAGTTTATTTTTAGCCGCTATAGCTGGAATCTCTCTTTTAGTTGGAGGTATCGGGATTATGAATATAATGCTTGTATCTGTTGCTGAGAGAACAAAAGAGATTGGGGTGAGAAAAGCACTTGGAGCATCACCTTCTGTAATTAGAGGGCAATTTATAGTAGAAGCTGTAACCCTAACCTTACTCGGTGGTTTCTTAGGTATAATCTTTGGTAGTTTGATTAGCTTTGCTATAACAAATCTAGCGGGGTGGTCTTTAACTCTTTCCTATAATTCATTTATAGTAGCAGTAGGCTTTAGTATGTTTGTTGGTATTTTCTTTGGATGGTACCCGGCAATGACAGCATCTAAGTTGGACCCTATCGAAGCTTTAAATTACGAATAAAAAATAATAGGCGAGTAAATGAAAAAAATAAATAAATCAATTATCGAGGGCAAGGAACACTTATTTGTAATAGGTGGCCTTGCTATCGCTTATTTTTTAATTGTTATATTTGTAGTTTTTTTATTTACAGCTCTTAGAGATAGAGAAGATTTAAGGCTTCAAATGGAAGCTGAACAATCTTTTAATAGTATTTTCTTTTATATAGAAGATGATCCGGTTAAAGCTAATGATGAATTACAAAGTAAAGGTATTTTAGGAGTAGGAGTTTATTCTTACACAGGTAGAAAAGTCCTCGCACTTGGAGAAGTCCCTCCAATATTATCTAAAAAAATAATTAATAATTTTAGTGAATGGGGTTTTAATACAACAGGGGGGACTGCAACCTACAATGACGATGATGATACAATAGAATATATTAGATTTGTTAATAGGTTAACAGTTCTTTGGGATGTAATTGATCCAAACCTAGTCACTCTTTCTGACTTTAAAGCACCAACTGTAAGCTTTCCTGATGTTTTATACATCTTAATGGACGGTAGAGCTTATAAAGCTAAGCAAAATAGACTAAAACTAATGTTAGGTTTTGCAATTTTTGTTATTACTTTTTTGTTTTTCTTTATATTTAGAATTTATAGAAATAACCGAAAATATAGGATGAAATTAGACAGTCAAAGAAATTTAGTAAACTTAGGACAAGCTGCAAGAACATTAACTCATGAAATAAAAAACCCCTTAAGTTCAATGAATATACAATTAGCAATTTTAAGGGTAAAGGTAAGTCCTTCTTATAAGTCTAATCTAGGAATACTTCAATCTGAAGTTGATAGAATAAAAGTCTTAGCTGATAAGGTAAGTGAGTTTTTACATAACCCAGAGGGAACTCCTAGTGAGTTTGAGTTAGTTGAGTTTATACAAGATATCATTTCTAAATTTCCAAACAACATCTCCTTATATTCATATTCTACCTTTTATGTTAAAATGGATAAATTAAGAGCTCGTAGTGTGTTTGAGAATTTAATTAAAAATGCTCTTGAAAGTGGAGATAACCCAGAGGTTGAGGTTATAATTAAAAAAGGGAATAAATCAAAAACAGTATTGATTGAAATAAAAGATAGAGGCTCAGGCCTTCCTGATGGTATAAAAGATAAGATTTACGATCCTTTCTTTACAACCAAAACTACAGGAAGTGGTATAGGCTTATCAATTACTCGTCAATTTGTTGATGCAAGAGGCGGAAGCTTAAATTTATACTCTAGAGAAGCTGGAGGCACTGTTGCCCAAGTAGTTTTACCTACATTACAGTCGCGCTCTAACAGGAGTCGTTAATGAGAGTTTTAATAGTTGATGATGAAGTAAATATAAGAACATCACTAAGTCAGTTTTTTAGTGTTTATGAAATAGATAGTGAATTAGCAGAAAATGGTTTAGTAGCCCAAAGGTTACTTGTTGCTAGTACTTTTGATGCAGTAGTAGTCGATTTAAAAATGCCTGGTATGGACGGCCTTGAATTGATTAAGTGGATGAGAGAAGAAGGATTTGATATTCCTGTAATAATGTTTAGCGCACATGGAGAAATTTCCGATGCTGTTTCAGCCCTAAAGGTTGGAGCTGCTGACTACATTGTTAAGCCCTTTGATCCTGAAGAATTAGTAGTTAAAATTCAAAAGATGGTAGAAGCCAACAGAGTTAAAAAACTTGTTGAAAACCCTACTTTTGAAAACTCATCTTTTATTGGTCAGTCCCCACAAATGATTGATATTAAAAAAACAATAACAAGATGTGCTAAAACAAGATCTAATATTTTAATTACAGGTGAAAGTGGAACTGGAAAAGGCGTTGTAGCTAAAGAAATTCATAGACAAAGTTTTGGTATAGATGGTCCTTTTCAATCAATAAACATTGGAGGAGTTCCAGCATCATTAATTGAGAGTGAATTATTCGGTCATGAAAAAGGCGCTTTTACAGGAGCTGTTAATAGAAAGATTGGTCTTTTTGAAGTAGCTAATGGAGGTACATTATTCTTAGATGAATTAGGGGACTTACCATTAGATTTACAAGTAAAGTTATTAACAGTTATAAACGATAGACAAGTTCAAAGACTTGGTGATACCCAAAAGCGTGATATTAATGTTAGAATTATTGCAGCAACAAATAAAAACCTTGAAAAAATGGTAAATGAAGGAACATTTAGAGATGATTTGTACTTTAGACTAAATGTTTTAAGAATAAAATTACCACCTCTTAGAGAGAGAAGAGAGGATATACCTCTTTTAGCTGCAGGAATATTAAAAAGATTAAAGAGAGAAATGGGTAATGATATTTTATCTGGCTTTACTCCAAACGCTCTTGAAAAACTAAAGAATGGACAATACTACGGTAATGTTAGAGAATTGGAAAATGTTATCGAAAGAGCTATGTTGTTTTGTGACGATGCATTAATTCATGAAGATGATATTAAAATAGAGGATAATGTTGGAATTGCATTAGGACAATCAAGTTCCTCAATTCCTAAATCCCCTATAGAAGTAAAATCACTAAAAGAAGTAGAAAAAGAAAAAATCATTGAATCCCTACATCGATGGGCTGGAAATAAAACGAAAGCATCAAAAGAATTAGGGATTAGTAGAAGAACTTTACTAAATAAGATTACTGAATATAATATTGAAGAGTTTAAAAAAACTAAATAAAGTTAGAGGGAATACTCCTTATGTCTTTATTTAATAATTCTTCTTTTCATAGTTTATTCAAAACATCTTGTATAGATAAAAATATATTTATTGGAGAATAAAATGGCAATAATAATTGGCGGTCCAAGCAGATACGTACAACAAAAAAATGCTTTAAATGAATTAACAAAGTTTACTAAAAACTTAGGTGATAGCTTGTTAATTTTAATTACTGAAAGTGGTAAAGAAAGAATAGGAAATATAATAGAAGAAAGTGCTAAAAAAGATGGTGCTACAAAAGTAAACTTTTGTTATTTTGAAGGCGAGTGTTCAAAAGGTGAAATTGAAAGAATTCAAAATGAAGCTAAAAAGTTTGATTCTAATGTTATAGTTGGAGTTGGTGGTGGTAAAGCTTTAGATGCAGCAAAAGCTGCAGCATATTATGCAAAATTACCAGTAGTAATATGTCCAACAATTGCTAGTAGTGATGCTCCTTGTTCAGCTCTTTCTGTTATTTATACAGAAGACGGTGTTTTTGAAGAATATTTATTCTTAACAGAAAACCCTAATCTTGTGTTAATGGATACAACGATAGTTTCAAAAGCTCCATCAAGATTATTAGCTGTTGGAATGGGTGATGCACTTGCTACATATTTTGAAGCAAGAGCCTGTCATGCATCAAATGCAATTAACTGTCTAGGCGGAACAAGTTCTTTAGCTTCTTTAGCAATAGCAAAGCTTTGTTATGAAACACTGCTTTCTGATGGCTACAAAGCTATACTTGCAGCAGATAATGGAGTTTGTACAAAGGCTGTAGAAAACATCATTGAAGCAAATACATACCTTTCTGGAATTGGTTTTGAATCAGGTGGACTTGCTGCTGCTCACGCTATTCATAACGGTTTTACAGCTATTAAAGAAACAGATGAGTCATATCATGGTGAAAAGGTAGCTTTTGGTACTCTTGTTCAGTTGATGCTTGAAAATGCTAGTGAAGAAGATCTTGCAGAAATTTTTTATTTCTGTGTAAGTGTAGGTCTTCCAGTTACTTTAGAAGATTTAGGAATAAAAGAAATAAAAGAAGATGAAATTATGAAGGTAGCTACTTTAGCTTGTGCTGAAGGTGAAACTATCCATAATATGCCTTTTGATGTTACAGCAGATGATGTTTACGCGGCTATTTTAGCAACAAACGAATTAGGCTTAGCATACAAAAACTAGAAATAGAAAATAATTAAACAATTTTGGATACTCTAAATTTTTAGAGTATCCATTTTGTTTTTATTGACCTCTAGTAAAAATAAATGTATTATTAATTTTACTAAGGACTTGTAATTCCTTATATAATAAAGAATTAAACAAGGTGATTTATTAGTAAAGACACAGTAACAAAGTCTTATCTGGTAACGAATTAAAAAGATAATTATAATAATGATAATATAAAGGGAGAGGATAAAGTGAGTTTACCGCATTGGAATTTAGATGAAATATATACAGGTTGCGACAGTAAAGACTTTAATGAGGCAATTAATTCTTGCAGAGAGAATTGTTCACTTGCTAAGTCATTAATTAAAGATAATGCAGCTATTTTTGAAGTAATAACTACTTGGGAAAAAGTGCTAGATACATTTGAGACTTTATCAGCTTACACCCACGCATTACTTTCAGTTGAAACAAATAATAAGGATTATCTTTATGCATTAAACAGAGTTGCTAAATTAGGACTTGATGTTGATAACTTGCAAGTGCTTATAATTAACTATTTAGCAGATAATAAAACTGCTGTATTAAACGCTTGTGATAATGAGTTAAAAGAATACTCTTTTGTTATAAATGAACTGTTAGAAAAGCATAATCACTTAAGAAGTGCAGAAGTCGAAGCTATTGCTGCAGATTTAAACAGAAGTGGTACAGATGCTTTTTCAAGATTACAAGAAGCTTTAACTAGTAGAACTGTAATTGACTACAACGGAGAAAGTAAAACAGTAACAGAACTGAGAAGTATGGCTTTCGATAAAGATAGAAAAGTAAGAAAAACAGCTTTTGAAAAGGAAGTACAACTCTTAAAGGACAACGAGATAGCTTATGCTGCCGCTTTAAACGGAGTTAAAGGTGCTACTATAACATTAGATGAAATGCATGAGTACGACCCTCTTAAGAGAAGTTTGATTCAGTCTAGAATTAATGAAAAAACACTTAATGCTTTAATTGGTACATTAGAAAAGAATCTTCCTTTATTTAGAAAATATTTAAACAAAAAAGCTGAAATCTTAAACCTTGATCATTTAGCTTTTTACGATATTGGTGCTCCTGTTGTCAGCGATGTGAAAAGGTATGAGTTTGAAGAAGCAAAAGAATTTATATTAGACAAGTTTTATGGCTTTTCAAAAGAAATGGGTGATTTTGCTACACACGCATTTGACAATAATTGGATAGATGCAGAGCCTAGGAAAAACAAGGTTGGTGGTGCATACGATACATCATTCCCAGATGCTGGAGTTTCAAGAGTTTTATGTAACTTTGATTATACTTACAATGGATTATCTACATTAGCACATGAGTTAGGACATGCTTATCACGACAGTGTTGTATTACCTAAATCCCATTTACTTAGAAGTTACCCAATGACATTAGCAGAAACAGCTTCAATTTTTAGTGAAACAATAGTTCTTCAAGGAGCTCTTGAAAAAGCAACTGAAATTGAAAAGGTTGCTTTAATAGAAGCTTTCTTACAAGATACAACTCAAGTTTGTGTTGATATCTTATGTAGATTCTATTTTGAGAGAGAAGTATTTAAAAGAAGAAAAGATAGTGAATTAAGCAGTGAAGAGTTTTGTGAAATAATGGTAGACTCCCAAAAGAAAACATACGGTACATTAAGTGAATATCATCCATTTATGTGGGCTGTTAAGGGTCATTATTACAGTAGCTATTTTTCTTTTTATAACTATCCATATGCATTTGGTCAACTATTTGCATTAGGAGTATTTGCTCAAAAAGAAAAGCTTGGAGATTCTTTTGTTTATAAGTATAGGAATATGTTAGAACATACTGGAAAAGATAGTGCTAAAAATGTAGCTGCTCTTTTAGATTGTGATATCGAAAGCGAAGATTTTTGGCAAAGTAGTATAGACATAGTTGCCTCCTATGTTGAGGAATTTTTAAATGCAAGTAACGATAAATAATATCGCCCAGGGTGGAGAGGGTATAGCTCATTTACCTAGTGGAAAGGCTGTTTTTGTAGACGGTGCTTTAGTAGATGAAGTTGTAACAATTGAAGTTTATAAAGAAACAAGAAGTTACGTAAAAGCAAAAATAGTTGAAATTATTAAACCCTCTAAAGATAGAGTAACGCCTTTTTGCCCCCATTATTTTGAATGTGGGGGTTGTAACCTCCAACATTTAAAATATGAAGAGCAAGTAAAAGTAAAAGAAAAGCTAGTATTATCTCATTTAGAAAGAGTAGGCCATTTAGATCTAGATAGTATAAAAATACACCCAACAGAAATAGGTGAAAGTGAAGGATATAGAAATAGAGTTCGCTTTCACGTATCTATGGCTGATAAAAAGGTCGGCTTTTTAAAGAAGAATAGTAATGACTTGTGTGAAATAGAAAGTTGTCCTCTTTTAGTGGACTCTATAAACAATGCAATTAAAAATGGTGATGTATTAAAAGCAGGTAGAATGAATATGTTTTACGGAGAATCAAAAGGTAAGTATATTCAAGTTCCTGTATTTGCAGGGGAAAAAAAGTTAAGCTTTAATAAAGATAGAGTCCAAATTACAATAAACAACCATAAATATAGTGTAAATGCTAATGTTTTCTTTCAGTCAAACCCGCAACTTTTAGAAAAATTAATCCAATACGTTGTTTCGAAAATAGACAGTGAGTCTGTTATGGATCTTTATAGCGGGGTAGGAACATTTACAGCTTTTTTGCCTAAAAATACTATTGCTGTTGAAAAACAAAGAGACTGTTTAACCCTAAGCAAAATAAATGCTCCTTCTGCCATTTCTTTTACTGGAGAAGTTGAGAAGTGGGGTAAGAAAAACAAAGAAAAAGTAGATATAGTAGTTGTGGATCCTCCAAGAACTGGATTATTTGATACAGTTCCAAAAATGATTAAAAAGTTTGGAGCAAAAAAAGTCATATATGTATCTTGTAACCCCGTTACTCTAGCAAGAGATGTTAAAGCGTTTGAAGACTTGGGTTACAAAGCTCAAGAGGTAAAAGTGTTCGATTTTTATCCTCACAC
>CAZHNE010000013.1:0-4144 GCA_964533775.1 uncultured Spirochaetaceae bacterium
TTATTATTTAAGGGGGAGAAATCCCCCTTTATTATTATAAGGACAATTATATGGCAATTGAAAAGAAAATTAACAGAACTGGTTGGTTTTTTATTATTCCTGTAGCTATGTTACTTGCAATATTTTTATTATATCCAATCTTCTATTCTCTTTATTTGACAACAACTAAAACAAAAGGGATTGTCTCTAGCTTTGTGGGCTTTGATAACTACATAAAACTATTTAATGACCCTATGTTCTTTTTAGCACTAAAAAACACTTTTAAAATATTACTGTTACAAGTACCACTAATGCTTATCTTTGCATTAATTTTTGCAGCTCTATTAAATAACAAAAAAATTAAATTTAGAGGTTTTTTTAGAACCGCAATTTTTTTACCATCAGTAACTTCCCTAATTGCATATGCAATCTTATTTAAAATGCTATTTAGTTATAATGGATTAGTTAATAACACTTTAATATCTTTTAACTTTATAGATAAACCTTTAGATTGGTTTTCAGATCAAAAGTTAGCAACATTTGTTTTGATTTTAGCAATGATATGGAGATGGACAGGTTACAACATGATTTTTTACTTATCAGCTATGCAGAATATAAGTGGTGACTTGTATGAGGCAGCTACAGTTGATGGTGCATCTGAAATGAAATCTTTCTTTAGCATAACCCTTCCTCTTCTTAGACCAATGATTTTATTTACAACAGTAATGTCTACTATAGGAACTCTCCAGTTATTCGATGAGCCTATGAACTTAGCACAGGGAGGAACCACCGCCTCAATGGTCGGTCCAAACAATTGTTTCTTAACTATGAGTGTCTATATCTACAACTTATGCTTTAAATACACTCCAAAGTTTGGTTACGCTGCTACTGTCTCATATGCAATATTAGTTCTTGTCGCTATTTTATCACTGATTCAGTTTCAGATTAGCAGACAAAGTGATAAAGTTGTAAGCAAACACGTCAAATCAACCATTAAATAGGAGATAATGATGAAAAAAAACAAAGTAAGCTTCGGCTTGATAATATCGTATATAATTTTAATTACTGCATCTTTCTTCTCTTTATTTCCATTTTTTTGGATTATAATTGGTGCAACAAACTCCTCAGTCGATATCCTTAGAGGGAAATTAACTGTAGGATCTAATTTATTTGAAAACCTTAAAATTCTATTTACTGAAGCTGATATGAGCTTAGCTCTTTACAACTCATTAAAAATAGCTATCTTAACAGTTATATTAACATTAGCAATAACTTCTATGGCAGCATATGGATTTCAAATGTATAGAACAAAAGCTAAAGAAAACACTTATACTTTCTTCTTATTAACTATGATGTTTCCTTTCGCCTCATTAATGATTCCTCTATTTCAAATTATATCTAGACTTAGATTATTAAATTCACACTCAGCGATTATACTAGTATCCTCGACATCAGTGTTTATGATTTTCTTTTTTAGACAAAGTTTTGTAAACTATCCAACAGAAATTTTGCAAGCTGCTAGAGTTGATGGCGCTTCAGAACTTAGAACATTTTTAAGTATATTTATCCCATCAATGAAAAGCACTTATGCAGCTGCAGCAATTTACACTTTTATGACAAGCTGGAATAACTATCTCTGGCCATTAATAGTATTACAAACAACTGATAAGCGAACCACCACCCTACTTGTCTCTTCGATGAGTAGTTCTTATACTCCAAACTACGGTGTTATAATGATTGCAATAGCAATATCTACAACCCCTGTTATTATAGTATTCTTTGGATTCCAAAAACAATTTGTTGAAGGAATGATAGGATCTGTTAAACAATAAAAATTATTATAAGGAAGTTTTATGTTCAATTTTGAGTA
The DNA here is from genome assembly GCA_964533775.1 of uncultured Spirochaetaceae bacterium. Taxonomy (GTDB): domain Bacteria; phylum Spirochaetota; class Spirochaetia; order Sphaerochaetales; family Sphaerochaetaceae; genus Pleomorphochaeta. The sequence goes on from CAZHNE010000013.1 coordinate 1,850, forward strand.
TTTAGAAGATTTAACTAAATTTAATGAAGGCACAGTTCCTTCTCATAGCAATGTCTTCTCCTCTGCAGAAAAAAAATCATTAAATGGCAAATGGGATGTTAAATGTTTTGAAAACCCATCCCTTGTGCCTTCTGCTTTGTTAAAAGGGGAAAGACTTGAGAACCCTGACACTATTAATGTTCCTGCAAACATACAAATGGAAGGGTTTGATTCACCTCAGTATACTAACACTCAGTATCCTTGGGATGGTAAAGAAGCTCTTTTACCTCCTCAGGTGCCTAAAGAAGATAACCTTGTTGCCATATATCAAAAGAACATTGAAGTGTCAGAATCTAAAATAAGCAACAATGTTATTCACCTAGAATTTGAGGGAGTTGAGACTTCTTTAGCCTTATTTATTAACGGTAAATACGTTGGTTATAGAGAAGATTCTTTTACAAGCTCAATCTTTGAAATTAATAAATTCCTAACCCCTGGTGATAACTTAATTAGCTGTATTGTAACTCATTACTGTAGCGGCAGCTGGTTAGAAGACCAGGACTTTTGGAGATTAAGTGGTATATTTAGACCAGTTAGTCTTAATTTTCTTCCTAAAAATTTTATACATGATGTGTTTGTTAATCCAAAAGTAGAATCTCCTTTTAAATCAGGTGATCTAGAAATAAATATCACTTTAAATAAAGAAACTAATGGAACTCTTAAATTCTACTTAAGTCAAGCTGAGGACAAAAGAGATAAAATAAATATTGAAGACTTTTCTCTTGAAGCTTTAACTAAAGGCCCTTTATTTAAAGAAGTTAATCTAAAAGAAGAAAAAAACATTTCTTTAAATCATATAATGAAAGAGATATCCCTTTATAGTAATGAAACCCCCTCCTTGTACACTCTCTTTATAGAATTAGAAACAAAGGATTCTAAGCACACCTGTGCTTTAGAGTTTGGTTATAGAAAGGTTGAAATAAAAGAAAACGTTCTTTATCTAAACGGTAAAAGATTAGTTTTCCATGGTGTTAATAGACACGAGTTTAGTGCTACCAAAGCTAAGGCCATTTCTTTTTCTGATATTAAAAAAGACTTAGTAATAATGAGAGACAATAATATAGATTCAGTTAGAACCTCTCACTATCCTAATCAAAACATATTCTATCATCTGTGTAACAGAATGGGACTTTATGTGATAGATGAAGCTAATATCGAGTCCCACGGAACAACAATTAACCAATATGGAAAACCAGACAATACTATTGCTGTACCTTACAATAGTGAAGAATGGAAAGCGTGTACGCTGGACAGAGGGAACAACATGGCTCAAAGAAGCAAAAACCATCCTTCTATTGTTATGTACTCTTGTGGTAATGAAAGTGGTGATGGTTCTGTTCTCCTTGAATTAAGTAAATTGTTAAAAACTTTTGGAAACAGAGTTATTCATTATGAAAATGTTCTTTTCGATTCTCCATATGAAGCTATTAGTGAAGTTGAATCTCAAATGTACACAAAACCAAAAGATGTTGAAGATTTCATTAAAAAGAATCCACAAAAGCCATTTATGCTTTGTGAATATGCTCATGCTATGGGTAATTCATGCGGTAATCTAAAAGAATACACTGATCTAGCTAGAAAGTATGAAAGCTACATAGGTGGTTTTATTTGGGACTTTATCGATCAGAGCTTACTCCTAGGTGATGAAAACTTTGTTTATGGAGGATTAAAAGGAAAGTTTCCAACAGATGCAGACTTCTGTTGTAACGGTATTTTAACTTCTCAATATGATGAAAGTCATAAATTAAAAGAGGTAAAAAAGTTATATAGCCCGATTGTTATTGAAAACTTTGATGATAGTATAAAAATAATTAATGAATTTAACTTTACAAGTTTATCAAACTTTAAATTCAAAGTAGAAGTTATAAGGGATGGAGAAACTTTAGAAGGGTTTAACTTAAATCAGTTTATAGATACAAAACATTTAAAAAATGTTGAAAAAAATACATTTATATTAGATCTTGAGCCACAAAAAGAAATAGTTCTTAAAATCAAAAATTTAGATTATAAAGACTTTATCTTAAACTTATATGTTTACGATGATAAAAACCATTTAGTTAACGACAATAGCTTTACCAATGTAAATCAAAAAGATCCTAACCCTTATTTTAATAAAATTGAGAATCCTGAAAAACTAATTTGGGGAAAAGATAATGTTGGAAGTAGTGGAGATAAAGCTCAGTTCTTAGTTAAATATATTATGGCAAAAGCAAATGCCATTATAATTGATCAACTTAATATATTAGAAAAACCTAT
>CAZHNE010000013.1:4244-5830 GCA_964533775.1 uncultured Spirochaetaceae bacterium
TCTCATGAAATTGAAGAAGCAAAGCATCTTGAAGATTTAAAAACTCACAACTTTAACTCTATCCGTATATTACACGGACAAAGTGGAGTTGGAGGAGATGACTCTTGGGGAGCTCCAATACATGAACAATACCTATACAAAGGTATTGAAGACACGTGGTCAATTACCTTTGAAATTATTTAAATAATTTTTACATACTACTGTGAGTTAACACCTTACAGTAGTATTTTTTTTATCCTCACATATATATTTTTTAATACATGCAATCTACACCAAATAAGAAAGCTAACTTCTTGCTTTATAACCCATCTAAAAGGATACTTTACTTGAACAGTGAGGTATATTATGGATTATACATATTTAGTTACAGGATCTGACGGACACTTAGGAAGTTGGGTCGTAAAAGAGTTATTAAAAAGAGGAAAAAAAGTAAGAGGGTTAAGATTACCTTCATCTACTTATAAAACTCCAAAAATAGAAGAAGTCTATTACGGTGATGTTACAAAGGTAGAGACTTTAAATGAATTTTTTGATGTTGAAAAAGCTAAAGTTATTCACACAGCTGGAATTATAACAGTTTCATCTAAAATGACAAAAGCTCTCTATGACGTAAATGTTCAAGGCTCAATCAATATATTAAATCTTTGTAAAAAACACGACTTCCCGCTTACTTATGTGAGTTCAGTTCACGCCTTTTCTGATATAAAAGGAAAAGTTGATGAAAATTCAACTATAGATCCAGAAACAGTAAAAGGTCCTTACGCTAAAACAAAAGCAATTACTACTCTATTGATGAAAGAAGCCAGAAAAGATTTAGGTATTAATATTGTCTTTCCTTCTGGCATTCTTGGCCCAGATGATTATGGAAAAAACCATTTAAATTCTGTTATAAAAGACAGAATAGATGGAAAGTTATATGCATACCTTAATGGTGGTTACAATATGGTTGATGTTAGAGATGTTGCTTACTTTATAGCAGATTTGGCAACTTCTTCAATTACAAATGAAGATTATATTATTTCTAACGATTATATAACTGTAAAAGACTTTCTTGAAAAAGTTGGATCTTTTATAAAAAACAAAAAGAAATTAATAAAAATACCTACCCTTATTGCCAAAATAGTAGCTCCTTTGAGTGAAATTTATTACAAGCTTCTTAAAAAGCCAGCATTATTCTGCTCATATTCTATATTTACACTAATAAACTGTCCTCAATTCTCTCATTCTAAAGCATCTACTGCCATAACATACATCCCACGCAGTATTGATGAAACCATAAGGGATATTATAAATGGGTTTAAACAAGAAAACACTGCTTCTAACACTCATATCTAACATGTTATATTGAGTTTCCAATTAAAAAAAACTACTTCTACTCTCTTAAATGTGTAGAAAAACAGAACTTTTATTTTTTTTGATATATTTTTTCTATTTCACTCTTGTCACTGTTGACAAATGATACTCGCTCCATTATTGTTCTATTATAAGTTATAAATAGTATTTTATAATTTCGCTTATTTAATGAGAATATTAAGGAGACACAATATGAAAAAAACATTAATTTTAACAATAGCTTTATTAGCTAT
>CAZHNE010000013.1:5930-7686 GCA_964533775.1 uncultured Spirochaetaceae bacterium
TCACTGTTTATTTTAATAAATCTCTATATATTAAGAATTATGAAAGTATTAACAAACGAAACATTTAATGATTATATTAACAGTGAAGATAAACTAGTATTAGTAGACTTTTGGGCACCTTGGTGTGGACCATGTACTATCCAAAAAGAAATTCTAGAAGCTTTAGAAAGAGACAAGAGAACAGATGCCATTATAGCTAGTGTTAATGTTGATCTTGAGAGAGAAATTGTAAACCAATTTAAGATATACTCTATTCCCGGCCTTTATATTTTTAAAAAAGGTGAGGTAGTTTATAAATCAGAAGGTAAAATTAAAAACGAATCCTCAATAATGGATTTATTAAATGAATATAAATAAGAAAACTAGTTTTGAATTATATTACTGCTACAATTACTAAAACTTCTCTAACAATAAATCAACTTCAAGCACATTTTAACCAAAAACCTTAAAGTTTACCTTTTCATATGAATAAAACTCTTTTATAATATTTTAATATTATTTAGGAGTTTTATATGGGAAAGAGCATTTCTGAGAATGTCTATAAGCTAAATGGAAAGGTGCCTATAAGAGAGGCGCTTCCTTTAGGATTACAACACGTACTTGCTATGTTTGCTGGTAACTTAACCCCTATTATCATTATCACTAGTATGTGTGGTATTGCTGCGGGTTCTCCATTGCAAATTACAATAATTCAAAATGCTATGGTAATTGCTGGTGCAGTTACTTTAATTCAAGTAATTGGAATTGGTCCTGTTGGTGGTAAATTACCAATAGTAATGGGAACTAGTTCAGGCTTTATTGGCGTTTCTAGAAGTGTTGTTGCGTCAATGGGAGGAGGAGTTGTTGCATATAGTGCAATATTGGGAGCTACGCTTATAGGTGGAATGTTTGAAGGAGTCTTAGGATTCTTCATCAAACCATTAAGAAAGTTTTTCCCTCCAATTGTAACAGGTGTTGTTGTACTTTCTATTGGCCTTTCTCTAATCAGTGTAGGCATTAAATATTACGCAGGTGGAGTTGGTGCTAAAGATTTCGGGTCCTTAGAAAATTTATTAATTGCAACAATTGTTTTAGTTATCATTGTATTTATACAACATCATTTTGATGGTTTTGTTAGTGCTACTGCAATTTTAATAGGAATTGTAATTGGTTATATAATTGCAGCTATAATGACATTAACAGTTGCAAATACTTTTATACTAGAAGGTCAAGAAATAACGAAATCTTGGGTACTTCAATGGCATAAAGTTCGTGAAGCTGGGTGGTTTTCAATTCCAAAATTTATGCCTGTAAAATTAGTATTTGACCTTAGAGCTATTATTCCAATGGTTATTATGTTTATCGTAACAGCTGTTGAAACTATCGGGGACGTTTCAGGTATTACTCAAGGTGGACTAAAAAGAGAAGCTACAGATAGGGAACTTTCAGGAAGTGTAATATGTGATGGTGTAGGATCAACTATTGCATCATTTTTTGGTGTTCTTCCTAACACTTCATTTTCACAAAACGTAGGTCTTGTTGGTTTAACAGGAATAGTTAATAGATTTGTTATTTTATTAGGTGGTATTTTTCTTTTAGTTTGTGGATTTTTCCCTAAACTAGCTGCAATTGTTTCAATAATGCCTAACAGTGTATTAGGTGGTGCCGCTGTAATGATGTTTGCATCAATTGCTGTTAGTGGTATCCAGCTTATAACAAAAGAACCTTTAACACGTAAAAACACTACTATTTTAGTTGTTTCCCTTGGTTTAGGTTA
>CAZHNE010000013.1:7786-24248 GCA_964533775.1 uncultured Spirochaetaceae bacterium
AATGTAACAAGTGAAACAGGTCCTTTAAAAAAAGTACTATTACATCGGCCAGGAGTAGAGTTAGAGCAACTTACCCCTGAAGTTCTCGAATCATTGTTATTTGATGATATTCCATTTTTAAAAGTAGCAAAAGAAGAACACGATGTGTTCGCTAAGACATTAAAAGACAACGATGTTGATGTTGTTTATCTTTCTTCCTTAATAGCTGAAACATTAAGTATGAGTGAACAAATAAAAAAAGACTTTATCTATGATTTTATCAACGAAAGCTCAAACACCATTGGTCATACATATAGAAAAGAACTAACTTCTTTTCTTTTAGATTTTGAAGATGAGCATGAGCTTGTATTAACTCTTATGGGTGGAATTAAGGCTAATCAAATTGAAAAGAAAGAGAGAAACCCTTTAGCTTCTTTATTAGTAGATTCTAGAGTTAGTTTTGCACTAGATCCTATCCCCAACCTATACTTTACTAGGGATGCTTTTGCCACAATCGGAAATGGCGTTTCTATAAACCACATGTATTCTAGAACAAGAAGAAGAGAGACAATATTTTCAAGATATATATTTAAATACCACAAGGACTATGCTGAAACCCCGCTTTACTACACAAGCGAAATGCCACACAAAATTGAAGGAGGGGATATATTAAACTTAAGTGAAAAGCATTTGTTAATAGGACTATCCCAAAGAACAACTCCAGAAGCTATAGAAGCCTTAGCTAAAAATCTCTTTAGGGATCCAACTAGTAAAATAGAGAAAATTGTTGCTTTAGATATACCTAATATAAGGGCATATATGCATCTTGATACAGTATTTACTCAAGTAGATTTAAACAAGTTTGTAATTCATCCAAACATATTAGGAACTTTAAGAATGTTTGTAATCCAACCATTAAATAAAAAAGATCTAAAAGTAACAGAATATAAGCATAGTTTAAAAAGTCTTCTTTCCTCCCTTATTGGACGAGACGATATTGAGTTAATAAGCTGCGGAGGAAACGATTATATAGCCTCAGCTAGAGAACAATGGAACGACGGATCTAATACACTATGTATAAAACCGGGTGTTGCTATTGTGTATGATAGAAATACAATAACTAATAAAATACTTCATGATTATGGAATTAAAACATTAGAAATTCCTAGTTCAGAATTAGTTAGAGGTAGAGGTGGCCCAAGATGTATGAGCATGCCACTAATTAGGGAAAACAATTAGGAATAAAATGTATGAAAAATTTATCCTTTTGCCCAAGTTGTGGTAAAAAAACACTAACCTATGTAAACAATAGAAAATGGTCTTGCAGTAATTGCTCTCTATCTTTATATAACAATGTTGCAGCTGCTGTTGGACTAGTTATTTTAATAAAACAAGATAAAACCAATAAAATTCTTTTAATAAAAAGGGGAAAAGAACCAAAGAGGGGCAAATTAGCTGTTCCTGGAGGCTTTGTAGATCCTGGGGAAAGTGCAGAAGATGCTGCCAAAAGAGAATGCAAAGAAGAAATAGGATTAATTCCTTCCTCTCTACAGTATTTAACAAGTGCCACTAATAACTATAGTTATAAAGAAATAGACTACGTTACTTGTGATATTTTTTTCTTAGCAACAATAGAAGAGGACAATAATATAGATATTATTGATAAACTTATTGCAGAAGATGAAAATGAAATTACAGAATTTGTGTTATGTGATTTAAATAAAAAAGAAGATATTAAAAATATAGATTTAGCGTTTACATCAGCAAAAGTAGCCCTAGAAAAGCTGTTTAGTTAAAAGGTTAAACCCTTTATGTTTTTAGTCTGATTATAGAAGTTGAACTATAAATTCTACTTTTTTCTAAAACACTGTTTAATTGTCTAACATTTCCCGGCCATTTTAGCTCTTTAAGCTTTTTCATAAAATCTTTTTCAACCCTCCTTTCTTCATTAACCCTTTTGTAATAATGAAAAACTAATTCATCAATATCACTTAAATGTTCCTCTAGAGAAGGAAGGTGAACTTGAATTCGTGCAACTCTAAAATAAAAATCACTTCGAAAAAGTTTTTGTCTTACTAGTGCTTTCAAATCTTTATTAGAAGCTGAAATAAGTCTAAAATTGCTTTTGCATAATGAATTACCACCTACTTTTCTGTATTCCCCTAATTCAATAACTCTTAATAAACTTGCTTGAGAATCCATTGTAATATTTTCTATTTCGTCTAAAAACAAAGTGTTATCATTAGCTTTCTCAAATAAGCCAACAGTCTCTTCTAAGGCACCAGTAAAAGCACTTTTAGTATGTCCAAATAAAATAGAGTCTACTATACTGCTGTTTAAAATTGAGCAATTAACTGTTTCTTTTGGCTTAAAACAATATTTACTATTTTGATGGAGTATCTCTGCTGCTAACTCTTTTCCTGTTCCACTCTCCCCATATAACAGTACTGGACAATCTTCTCTTCCAAGTAAAGCTAACTCTTCTCTAAGTTTTTGCATTTTATCACTTGACCCAAGTAAAAGATGATTTTCCTTTAAACTGTTTGATGGTTTAATTAGAGCCTTTTTACAATTTAAAATAAGCTTTAATGATTGCTCTGAAACAGGTTTAGAATAAAAGACTACTCTTCCACTTTCTCTATACTCACCTCTTTTACCTTTCATTAGAATTATTATTTTTGATTTTGGAAAATTAAAAACTACTAAGTCCAATAAATCAAAAGTTAAAATCAACTCATCCAAAATAAAAAAGTCTACTGTGTTATTGTTAGAGATATAGTTTGCAAATTTTTCCCTATTTGAAACCATTGTGCATTTATCTAAAATGCATTTATTAATTAAAGTTCTTATATGCCCATTTTTAGACAGTAACAGTACGTGCAAAATAAAACCCCTCAAAGAATAACTTATCAAGGGATTTTAGCGTTGTAAAGTTTATTGTATTACATAATAACTTTAGACATATAGCTTTTCTACATCATCTAAAGAATCTAGAGTATCTAATAAAATTTCCATAAAAAAGATCCTCATATTCATTAAATCTGTTTCTCCGGTATATGTACCCATGTCTTCTTTTTCACCGTAAGAATAAAGCACACAATGTAATGGCCCATAATTGGATTTTGTTTTATATTCTTCTTGCATTTCCTTTAAGCTACAACCAAAAGAAGAAGATAATGATCTTAAATCATCTTTTTCTAAGTTAACAGCTAAAACAGTTTTACCATTTAATTTAGCAACCATCGAATATTCAATATAAACTAGATTTTCTCCACTCAAAGTTGATGGAGTTTTAAACATCTTCAATTCATATTTTCCTACTTTGTAACATTCATCTTTTATTAAACCATAGTCTTCACTAGGAAGTGAATGCCAAGCTAAAGAATCTAAGGGCAATAATTTATTTATATCAACATCCATGTTATCCTCCAAAACAAGTTTGAACTAAAAACTTATACGCTTTCTAAAAGATTTTCAAGGTTTAATGCACCTAATGCAGTTATTCCTTTTCCATGAATTTGACTTGAAACTGCTTCACCTGCTGTATGTTTATTAATAGTACCAATCTTATTTAACCCATATAATCCATCAACTATATTTTGAATATGAATATCTGATAAAGGTCTAGCTAAAATAAAAGCTGTTTTACCATTGTTAGTCGGTGTTAAGTAGTTTAAATTTACAAAAAAATCTAGATAACCATATAATCGCCTATCAGGAATTGCTAACTTTTCGTTCATTTCTCTAGTAGTTGTTGTTCCATTTCCTTTTTTAAAATTATCTCCAATTAACATTAAAATATTAATTCCTTCAGAAATAAACTTTGCAGGAACTTGCATCAGTCCCTCATTTTGTTTTAAATCAGGCCTAAACTGATATACATAAGAGAGCTCAACAGAAAAGAGAATAATAACCCAAAGCATATAAGTCCAAATTAAAAACAGGAAGAAAACAGCAAAGGACCCATAAATAATTGATAAGCGAACAACTGAAGACGATAAACTAAAAAACGCTGTGTTTGCTAACAAAACTATAAGGCTTCCCACTATAGATCCTACTGATGCTGCAGAAAATTCAACTTTTGTATTAGGAACAAAGAAAATCAACAAGAAAAAAGCTACCCACAAAATTATAAAAGGGAAAAAATGGCTTATAAACTTAGCAGTTTCTCCAATAGTTTTTAATCCCATCAGCTCAACATATCTTTCGCTTAACCTTGACTGAACATTAATAAATAAAGCCACTAAAAGTACAGCAACAATAGAAAATGAAATAAAATTAGCAAATCTTTTAAACATATTACGATTCATTGCTGTTCTATATATTTCATTGATTACTTTCCATACTCTATTAATCAAAAGAATCATTGTTATAAGAAATGAAACTAAACCAACAATACCTAAACTTGTAGCATTTGTAGCATAAGTAGATAGAAGATCAACAACTTGATCACCCATATTGTTTTGCGTTAGTTCATTTATTGAAGTAGCCGCTAATTCTTTGAAAGGAACTAGCACGCCTAATGCTCCAAAGAATGCAAAAAACACTGTTAAAGCGGGAATTAGTGCTGTTAAAGTTGTATAAACTAACCCAGATGATGAGATTAAGACATTATCAACAAGAAAGTGATTGCCTGTTACTTTTAAAACATTATAGCAACTTTTAAAGCGCCTTTTAATTTCTTTAAAGACATTGTTTTTATTCTCCATATTATTTTAATTTTTCCTTTAACCATGAAGAAATAAATTCATATGTTTCTTCTTTATCAATTTCATTTAGTATTTCATGCCTACCCTTTTCAATAAGCTTTAAATCAACTTTGTTTAAACCGGCCTTTTCATAAAAAGATTTTACTTTTTTTACACCTTTACCAAAATTACCAACAGGATCATCATCACCACTTATTATTAAAACTGGTAAGGAAGGAGAAACTTTTCTAGCCAAATCTAAATCATTAGCCATTGAAATCCCAGTTATCATATCGTAGTAAAAAGAAGTTGAACAAATAAAACCACACCAATGATCTTTCTCATACTTTTCTACTTCTTTTTCATCTCTGCTTAACCATTGGAAAGAAGATCCCTCTTTGTCAAATTTCTTATTATAAGAACCAAAGCTTAAATTATCTAGCTTTTTACTTAAAAAGTGTGGACCATGCTTTTTAATACTGTTTTTAGCTATTAATTTACCAACAATACCTTTAATACCAAGACCTGCTCCAGTCCCCATTATAACAGCAGCATCATATAAGTCAGGATTTTGTGCCATTAATACTCTTGCAATAAAAGATCCCATGGAGTGTCCCATTAAAAAGAAAGGTAAATTAGGGTTATCAAGAGCAATCTTTTTTGATAACTCAAGAGCATCACTTACAACAAGACTCCATCCATTTTCTTCTGCAAAAAAGCCTAACAATTCCTTCTCTCCAGTATAACCGTGACCTCTATGATCTTGTGCATAGACTTTAATTCCTTTAGAAGTTAAATGTTTTGCAAACTCATCATACCGAGCACTATGCTCTGCCATTCCGTGTTGAAGATGTAAAACAGCTTTAACTTTCCCCTCTGGTTCCCAAATATGATAATGGAGAACATGCGAATCTTTACATATTAATTTTTTTCTAACCATTTTTTCCTCTCCTAATGTTTTAATTGTTTACTTAATTATATTAGACAAATTAATTAAAGGCAATTTGATATATTTTACAAATGTTACCTTTTACCACAATCCCTCTTATTTAACGCTTTTTACATTTGAAAAAGTAAAATTTCAATTGACTAAGCAATTCTTTTAATATGATAATTCCATATGGAGAGATTTACAATGAAAAAAATAATTCTTGCTGTTTTACTTTTATCCTCAATAACAAATTCTATATTTGCAGAGAATAATAATATCTCAATATCTACAAACTATAGCATTGCAGCAACTTCTTTTTCATTAGAATACAAAATCAATGAAACTTCGCAAATTAGCATTCCTATAGGAATGAATATGTTACTCTCTTCACCAAACACCATCCCTCCTTCTTACGCTGGAGTTTTAATAGAAAAAACAGTTGCTCCTTATAATCTTGAAACAAATAAACTACAGTTAAAGTTTGGATATGGAGTTTTACTTGTTTATCAATATGATGAACTTTATTATGAAGAAATTTCCCCGTTTGCACTTATGCCTGTTTTAAGTGCTCAATTAGAACAATATATTACAAAAAACCATAGTATTTACTGGAGAACTACACCCCCTCTTGGTGCTTTTTTCTTTAAAGATGGTATTAAACTAAACTTGTTCGACGCTACTAATATTTTTGATTATATAAGGAACTTTGAAGTAAATTTCCTATTAACATTATCAATTGGATATCGCTACACTTATGGATAAAATAAAAATGGAAAAAATATACATTTGCTCAGACGTGCATGGAGATTATGAAGCTTTTAAAGCTTTTGTTGATAAAGCAAAAAAAAACCCTATTATCATTTGTGGGGATTTAGTTCCTCGCAGTCAAAGCTTCTCCTCCCTTTTTGCTACCCTTTATAACGATCTATATATTGTCAAAGGTAACTGTGATAATGCTTATGACTTTGCACTTGCTTCTATTTATATTCCACCTAGAATAAGACATGAAAAGCTATTAAACAAAGATATGGTAATTACACATGGGGATATGGTACCAACTCCCTTTCTCAGCCCTATAATGCTAAATAAAGGCGACTTTTTCATATTTGGGCACACTCATGTACCTAAGCTGTTTATAGACGACAGTGGCGTTATAAACCTCAATCCAGGAAGTTTAAGCTTACCTAGAGGCAAGTATGATTCAAGCTATGCTATTATTTATGACAATCTAGTTGAAATAAGAACTTTAAAAAAAGACAAAGTTGTTTTTAAATTAAAGATTTAACCCTTCTTTTTCATATTTTACTAATAGAAGATATTCATCAAGTTGGGCTCCCACAGAAACAACCTTTTCTTTATTTTTCCCTTTATAATTGCTTTGTTCATTTGTAAGAAAATAAATAGGAATATTACTAATAGAGTATTCAACTCTTTCTTTGCTTTTTTCTTCTATTTTTCTTCTGTGGAAGAAACTTCTCTTTCCAAAAGCAATTAAATCTTCTTCACTTTTTTTATACCCTTCTGCTATTGCAAAAACATCTGTTAATATTTTAATAAACTTATTATTATCCCTGTTTATCTTGCAATCTAAGTTCGCTAGATATAAAACACTTTTCCAACTAATCCCTAAAGACTCACAAATTTCTCGATAAACTTGAGCCGTGAATAAAGCTTTTGCAACCTTTTTCTTATTTAACGGTTTAAAAAGTTCCCAAGGTGTTATTGTATCATCATCTAAGGCTGTTGCTAAAGCAAACGCTTTTAGTCCTCTTAAATCCAATGGAAGGATCTCTTTATTACAAGAAGAAAAGTTCTTATCTTTAAAACCAAATTTTCTAGTTAATTTTTTTACACTCTCATTAAAAGCAGGAAAATGTCCTTTAGATTTTGCTAAATATTCAAGAATAACTTTATATCTCTCTAGAGGTTCTAAATCTTTATTTACTCTAATATCTAATATTTTTTCTTCTTCTGCTGCTACGAGCCAAATTAAATAGTTACTTACAGAATAAGGATCAAGACCAAGAGATAAACACAACTCTTTTAATTCTTCAACCTTTTCATAATCGAAAATACCAAGGTTTGCCCCAAGAGCTAAAGCAATGAGCCAGTCACTATCTCCATCTTCAGTTAAATCACTTTCTAATCCCCACAACCGAGGATCATATCGATATTTATATCCTTCAATTGCTCCCCAACCGTAACGGTTAGCATAATCAAGAAAGTTTACAGTTTTTTTATCTTTAAAATAGGGAGTAATTTCGTCAATTAATTTATTAAAATATGGGGATCTTTTTTTATTATCTTCATCATATAGTGCAATACATTTTAAGTTTTTTGCACCGAATGTTGCCCCTATTCCACATCTACCAACATTTTGGGAATCAATATTAATAGAAGCATAATCAATAGCCTCTTCACCCGGGGATCCAATTGAAATTACACTTGAGGCTTTTATCAAACTCGAAGCTATGTAATCAGTGTTTAAGTTATGAAAGTTTTCACAAATATTTATTTCTACATCATTGTCTCGAATAGATAGGCAAGTTAACCTTCTAGATCTGCCTTTAATTACAAGAGCACTAAAGCCTAAAGAACTCAGAGAAAGGGCAAATTTTTTTGATGAAAAGTTAAAAGAAACAACTGAGTTACTTTCTAGAGAATATGTAATTATTGTAGAGCTTGTGGCGAAGTCACAGCCAATATCGCTTGCTGCTCCTAAACTTATAATTATTGGGGCCCCAACATATAAACTCTCTTCATTTAAAGAGCTCCAATCTACATAATCATCCCAAAGCTTATAAGCTAAAGCTCTTCCACCATGGTATGTTAGAGAAACACTTTCTTCTAAAGGTGAATAGTAATATTCATCTTCTGTTAAATCAATTACTAAAACCTTTCGACTTCTGTAGGGATATCCTTTGGGTGCTGTTTTTTTCATGAGTGTAATAATTATACCTTTTTTCTTAGTTTTCGCAATGATCTAATTTTAATAAACTTTGTTTTAACTACAAAAAATTGAAATTTATTTTCATTTTAGCTTGCACACTAGTAAAAGCATTGTACAATACGTATATGAATAGAACAATTAAAATAACTTATAATGACAAAACAATCGAATGTGTTTGCGGAGTTTCAATCGAAGAGTGCTTAAAAGCTCATGAGGTTAAGCTAGTATCGGATTACCAAGCTGATCCAATAGTTGCAGCTCAAGTTAATTATGAACTTTTACCATTGTCTTGCAGAATAACTTACGATGCTACAATTACTCCTGTTTACCTTTTTTCTGATCTTGGTAAAAGAGTTTATAGACATAGTATTTGTTATTTACTCTGTTTTGCTTCTTGGAAGCTTTTTCCTAAAAGACAACTTATTATTGGTCATAGTTTAGGAGATGGATATTATTTTACTTACTCTGATTCTTACGTGCTTACAGATGCCGATATTGACAATTTATCTCAAGAGATGGAAAGAATAGTAAAAAAAAGTATTCCTATTGAATATGTATATATTACATACGAAAAAGGTTTAGAATATTTTAAAAACAGAGGAGCTCTTCAAACTGTAGATCTAATTAAATATCAACATAGACCAATTTTCGATGTTTATAAAATTGATGGTTATATGGATAAGAGTTATGAACCCTTAGTTTCAAATTCAAACATTCTAACTGTTTGGGAATTAAGAAAATATGATTCTCTTGGAATGCTTTTAAGATATCCAAGATCTAGCGATTTTACTCAATTGCAAACATTTAAAGACAACCCACTACTTTTTAAAGTATTTAAAGAATACACAAAATGGAATGAAATATTAAACTTCCAATCTCTAGGCAAATTAAACATGAATTGTATAAATGGCAACATTGATAAATATATTCGTCTAGCAGAAACTCTACAAGAAAAGAAAATTGCAAAAATAGCAGATAATATTTGTGATAGAAATTCTAACAAAATAGTTTTTATAGCCGGACCATCATCATCTGGAAAAACTACCTTTACTCATAAGTTAGCAATACAGCTAACACTTCTAGGGAAAAATCCTATTTTAATATCCTTAGACAACTATTACAAACTAAGGGATGATGTTCCTCTAGATGAACATGGTGCGCCTGATTTTGAATGCTTAGAAGCGTTAGATACTGACTTATTCCAACAAAATATTTATGACCTTTTTGATGAGAAAGAAATAGAACTTCCTACCTTTAACTTTAAGAAAAACAAAAGAGAATATTTAGGGAAAAAGGTGCGATTTAATTATCACACAGTTTTATTGATTGAAGGAATTCATGGACTAAATCCTAACCTTATTCCTAACATTGATGACGATTCAACTTTTAGAATTTACATTTCTGCACTCACTCAATTAAATCTTGATGATCACAACAGAATTAGTACTACAGATAACAGGATACTAAGAAGGATTACTCGAGATAATATGACTAGAGGAGTAAGTGCCACTGAAACTTTAAATATGTGGGCAAGTGTTCAAGCTGGGGAGAATAAGCATATTTTCCCATACCAAAACAATGCCGATACTATGCTTAACTCTGCTTTAGAATATGAATTGGGAGCTATAAAACCCTTTGTAGAACCTTTATTAAAAACAGTTGAGCCTTCTTCTTCTATAGCTTTTGCTGTAGCTAGAAGATTGTTAGAGTTCCTCTCTAGAGTTCACCCAATAACAGAAAAACTAGTTCCAAAAGATTCCCTATTAAGAGAATTTATTGGAGGAAGTGAATTTAATGTAACTTAAAAAGAGAGCACGCTAGGTTTTAAAGCCTAGCGTGTTATTTTATTTGCCATACATGTGTCTATATTCGTTAAATAAATCTTTGACTTGATCTTTACACTTTCCACATTTAGTTCCATAGTTTGTGAGTTTTTGTAGCTCATCAAGATTTTCTGCTTGATCAGTTTTTACTAACTCTTCAATTGTCTGATCGGTTACATTGTTACATTCACAAACAACAACTGCAACTTCATGCTTTAAGGTATTAGGTAAACTGTTTTTTTGCAAATAATCATCAATTGCAGCTCTTAAACCTTTATCACCCAATACAGAACAGTGAAATTTATGTTCTGGTAAGCCACCTAACTCTTCAGTTATTTGCTTTGGTGTAAGTTTATATGCTTCTTCAATAGTCATACCTTTTACCATTTCACTCATAACTGATGTGCTTGCAATAGCTGAAGCACAACCGTAAGTTAACCATCTAATATCTGCAATTTTATTATCTTTAACTTGAATCCCAATTCTCATTTGGTCACCACAGGCTAAAGAACCTACTTCTCCAACTCCATCAGGTGTAAACTCTTCATCTCTTTTCCAAATATTTTTTGGATTTATGAAATGTTCCTTAACTTCGTCTGTATATACCCATTTTTGAAAAAAATCATTCATCTTGTACTCATCTCCCTAATTCTTTTAATAATTGGTGGTAACTTCTCTAAAACATAATCAACATCGTCCATTGAATTATATCTTCCGAGACTAAATCTTATAGAGCCATGAGCAACTTCAATATCAAGCCCACTAGCTAATAACACATAAGAAGGTTCTAGACTACCAGTTGCACAGGCAGAGCCTGTAGAAACGGCTATTCCTTCCATATCTAAATAAAGTAATATTGATTCCCCTTCCGCACCAGGAAAGGATACATTTAACGTTCCAGGTAAACAATGCTCCTGATTTCCGTTCACTACAACTTCATCTATTTTTTCTAAAATTCCTTTTCTTAATGCTTCACGCATTTCCCAAAGTTTTTCTCTTTCGTAAGATAAATCTCTTTTTGCAATATCACTTGCTTTTCCAAGTCCTATAATTGCAAAATTATTATATGTTCCTGGTCTATATCCATTACCTTGTTGACCACCATGCATAAGATTAAACATTGGAACTTTATTTCTAGCTGCCAATACTCCAATACCTTTGGGTCCATAAAACTTATGTGCGGACAAACTCAAATAGTCAATTCCAAGTTCTTCCATTGATATATTTACTTTTCCAATTGATTGAGTTGCATCTGTATGGAATAAAGCACCAACTTCATGAGTTAATTTTGCAACTTCTTTTATTGGTTGGATAGTGCCTGTTTCATTGTTTGCACTCATTACACTTACAAGCACAACATCTTTATCTAACTTTTCTTTAAATTCATTTAAATTTAAAAGGCCTGACTCATCAACATTGATAACATCAATTTTGTAGCCTTTCTTTTTTAAGAATTGAACTGTTTCTATAATTGAAGGATGCTCGATAGTAGTTGTTATAATTCTACCTTTACCTTCGTTTTTATCTATTAAGGAAGTTGCAATATTAAATACTATATTATTTGACTCGGTTGCACCGCTTGTAAAATAAATATCTTTCTTCTGTGCACCAATTAGTGCTGCTACTTGTCCTCTGGCTTTTGAAATTCCCATAGCAGAGGCTCTTCCGAACCCATGCATACTTGAAGCGTTCCCAAATAGTTGTTGAGAATCACTCATTGATTGCCAAACTTCAGGAGCTATCTGAGTTGTGGCGTTATTATCAAGATAAACAAATTTGTTATCCATATTATTAC
The DNA here is from genome assembly GCA_964533775.1 of uncultured Spirochaetaceae bacterium. Taxonomy (GTDB): domain Bacteria; phylum Spirochaetota; class Spirochaetia; order Sphaerochaetales; family Sphaerochaetaceae; genus Pleomorphochaeta. The sequence goes on from CAZHNE010000013.1 coordinate 19,953, forward strand.
CTCTAGTTTAAAAATACAAAAAATTTTCATAAAATCAAGCTGAATTTATGAACCAACATTAAAAAAATTGGTAAAATTCATTGTCTGATTCATCACTAGGAGGTTGCTTACTATGGATTAATCTTAGCATTCTTATTGAAGAGAATCGAATATACTTTAGCTTAGCCCATTCCACATACCCACAAGTTGGAGGTAAATAAGGAGCAAACATAGCTTTTCTAACAGTCATTTTTTCACAACGTAGACTATCAATAAATCTAGTTGCATATATTTTACAAGTTTTAGTCTTTGGATCATAATGCTCACAGTATGTATCTAAATCAATAACTAAAATCTTATCTATAATTACTTTTTCATGGCAACAAAGGCCACATCTTTTACAGTGTGATTCCCAGTTTTTCATTATTCACTCTCCTCAAGTTGTATTAACTTTTTTTGAAGAGGGGATATTGCTGCTTTAACTTCTAATACAGTTACAGAAATGCGATTATTTCTAATAATTTCATAATCTGTTTTTGACTTGTAATCATATTGAGCTAATGTTGGAATCTCCTCATTTATAGATTTCAGACTTAGCTTAACTGTACTGTTTTTATTAATTATTTGTTGTATATCTTTTACTGCCCCAATAACAACTTCAGTTGCATCTTTATAATCTAAAAAGCCGGGACATCCTGCCAGCCAAGATCCTTCTATTTTAAGAGGAACATTAATATTTACAATTGAATTTAAAGTACAAAAAGGATAGAAAATATCTAAGTTTTCAGCTAAAAATATTGCTGCTTCTCTGTAATTACAATCATCCATATTAGCTGAAGCTTCAGCAGATATTGCTATAGATTTAAGCCCTACAAGAGCGCCTTCTTTTGCTGCACCAACAGTTCCGGAATATAATATATCACTAGAAATGTTTAACCCATGGTTTATTCCACTAACAACTAAATCAAAGTCGTTTACAGAGAATAATCCACTTATAAAACCATATAGTAAACAATCTGCAGGAGTACCTGAACAATGATAATGATCTTTAGCGTAGGAGGTGATACTTACAGAACTATGAATACTGATTGCCTGGGATGTGGCACTTCGTTGAGTTGAGGGCGCGCAAACGCTAATCTTATGACCATAAGATTTTAAAACTTCCTCTAAAATAATTATCCCTTTGCTGTTATAGCCATCATCATTTGTAAGCAATATTCGCATTTATTATTTTGAAAACAATACTTCTGCACTTTTTGTTGGTATAAATTTTTTCCAAGTAGGATTAAAGCCAAAAATATGTCCGTATTCCTCCAACTTTTCTTGGTAAGTTTCAAAAGCATCATCACTAATTAACAACATGATTGAACCGCTGTTACCATCAAAGACTAGGTGTGCACCTTTACAGCCTTCAATTTCAATTGCTCTTTTGACTAACCAATCAACTTCTGGGCAAGTTATTTCAAGTTTATCTCTTAAATCAACCTCTGCCCTATTCATTACCCTACCATATAATACAGGCTCATTTTGTTCAAGCAGATTCTTTGCTTCTTGAGCAAATCTAGACTCTCGTAGTGCAAAAACACAAATATTTCTGTACTTTTCTTCAATAGGAATAATTCTGGAAGCGACATCCTTTTCAGGGATTTCTCGACGAGGAACATCTCGATAAAACACATGCAGCTTATCTAAAGCCTCTTGGGTTATACTATGAGCAATAAGATTTTCATCTCGCATTGCTTGTGGTGGTATTTTACTGTGGATAATAATAGCTTTATATAGGGAATCTTCTTTCCCAAATGGGAAATCTACAAATTGGTATGTACTATGTTGATGATCAAAGAAAACAACTTTGTCGCTCAAGCCATTTAATAAAGTCATCAAATCTCCTATACGACAAGTTTCATTGTTAAATGATGTGTTGGCTTGATGTACTACCCGAACTATATCTTGTTGTGATAGTTTTAACTTAAATAAAGCATCTAATGCAAGACATGTAGCAAGAGCTAAACTGGTACTGAGAGAGGTGTTATCGCTATCTAAACCATCGCCGTCTAAAGTTATATTCATTCCTACAAAAGAATGACCTTCCTTTATGAGTACTGCAACAACAGCTTTAACGTAATTGGCCCATCTATCTTCTTTACGAAACCGCAAAGCATTTATAGCAAAACGCTTTCTATCCCCACCTTCACCTTTTACAACTTTAACAAGATTATCGTTACTTTTAGAGATAGCGATTTGTACAGAATTTACACCACAAGAAAGAATAGAATACCCTTGGCATGCATCTGCAAACGCACCAAATAATGTGCAAATAATTGGAGCATGAGCAACAACTTGAGGTTCTATTTTATCGAAATTAATTTTATGCTTAGTGATGACTTTATTCATAAAGGGCCCTTTTTATCTAGTTTAAGCGATATAAAGCCATATTGCAACAAAAATATTAAAATAGAAATTTTAAAAAAACCACCAAGTTTCCTCAGTGGTCTTTCGATATTTACTCTGAAATACCATATCTTTTCTTAAAGCGCTCAACACGACCTGTTGTATCAACAAGTTTTTGTGTTCCCGTATAAAATGGGTGACAAGCGGAACAAACTTCAACTTCAACTTTTTTTGCAGTAGTTTTTGTATTGAAAATATTACCACAAGAACAGTGAATTTCTTTCAATTCATATTTTGGATGAATTTTATCTTTCATTAGACGCCTCCGTATATCTTTAATTTGCTGATACGAGAATCCTCTTGACAGCAAACAAATTTCTATTTTTTATTCTCTAATCGTTGTATTAATAGATTTAAAGAACGCTTCATTATTCTTTGATTTTAACATTTTGTCAATAAGGAAAGGTGTTTGATCTACATCATCCATATTATTTATTGCATTTCTTATAATCCAAATACGTTGTGCTTCATCTTGAGGTATTAATAGATCATCTCTTCTTGTTCCTGATTTAGCAAGATTTATAGCTGGGAATATTCTCTTATCAGATAAACGACGGTCTAAAACAATCTCATTGTTACCAGTTCCTTTGAACTCTTCAAAAATAACTTCATCCATTCTTGAGCCAGTTTCAATTAAAGCAGTTGCAATAATTGTTAAGCTTCCTCCACCTTCCATGTTTCTAGCAGCACCAAAGAATCTTTTTGGTTTATGTAAAGCATTAGAATCAACACCACCACTAAGAATCTTTCCGCTTGCAGGAACAGTTTGGTTATATGCTCTTGCTAAACGTGTGATAGAGTCTAATAAAATTACAACATCTTTATCAGCTTCAACTAAACGTTTAGCTTTTTCGATAGCCATTTCTGCAACTTGAACGTGTCGAGTAGCTTGCTCATCAAATGTTGAAGCAATAACTTCCCCACGAACGTTATCTTTCATGTCTGTAACTTCTTCGGGTCTTTCATCAACTAGTAATACAATTAAAGAAATTTCAGGATGGTTTTCACTTATAGCATTTGCTATTTTTTGCATTAAAACAGTTTTACCAGTTCTAGGTGGAGCAACAATTAAAGATCTCTGTCCTTTTCCTATTGGACAAAACATATCTATTAGTCTTGTTGAAACATCTTCACTGCTATTTTCTAATATCATTCTTTCATCTGGGAAGCGAGGAATTAGATTATCAAAAGATGGTCTAGTTTTAGCCTTAATTATATCATCATTATTAACTTTTATTAGCTTGTGTAAGCCATAAAATCTTTCAGTATCTCTAGGTGTTTTAACTTGTCCGTATACTAAGTCGCCTGTTTTTAAAGCATTGTGACGAATTATATTTGCAGAAACATAAATGTCTTCTGGCCCTGAAATATAACTATTTATACTACTACGTAAAAAACCATATCCGTCAGGAAGAACTTCTAAAGTTCCTTCTACAACAAGTGCTATATTCTTTTGTCTTTGTACTTTTAGTATTTCTGTAAGGATTTCTTGTCTTTTGTAATCGTATATATTGTCAGGACTTAACCCAGCTTCAATACCCTTTTGTCTAAGCATTTCAAAACTCATATAGTAATAATCATTTATAAACAATTTCTCAACATCTGGGTTTTCATCGATATTAATTTCTTCGAACCTTTCTTCGTAATGTTTCTTATTTGTTTTCCCTTTGCTAGTTCTTTGAGAAGTGTTTCTTCGGGGATTTCTTCGATTACTTTGTGTATTGCTTTGAGGCTTACTTTGAGGTTTATTTTCTCTTTGAGGTTTGTCTTCTTGTTTTACATCTTTTTTAGATTCATCATCAAACTTTCTTTTATCAGAAGATGTGTCTTCTTTGGCGTGTGACTTTGGAGTTGTTTCTTTAACTT
>CAZHNE010000014.1:0-23017 GCA_964533775.1 uncultured Spirochaetaceae bacterium
TGTGATCAAGAAAAAAAGTTTTATCAATGTTTAAAGATCCGTAATTTAATATTTTTGTCATAAGTTGTTCCTCATGTGATGTTTATAAATAATACACTAAAAACACTAGTTTTCAGTATTCATGTGTACAAATATTGAAAATTTTGTAGGATTTAATTTTAAATCAATTATATATGACTTTTTCTTAATAATCAAAGTGGAAAAGATATTATAAAAGTACTATAAAGTATAAAACATGTTTTTATTAAATTCTTGTTTTTTGCCAATTAGTGGGCTATTATCTAGAATAAGGAGTTTTCATGGAGAGAATACTAGTTTGTGGACACAGAAATCCTGACATGGACAGTGTTTGCAGTGCATGGGCGTATGCTAAGTTGGCAAATGAAATTGAAAAAGATAAAGAATATATTGCAGCTCGCTGTGGCCCTTTAAATGAAAGTGCCAAGCAGGTTTTTAGTAAACTAAATATAGATCCGCCAATTTTTGTAAAAGACGTTAGAACTACAGTTTCTTCTGTTTACATTAAACCAAAGATAACTATAGATTGGCAGGAGCCAATTTATGATTTAATGAATAGTCTTCTAAAAAAAGATATTTCAGTAGTGCCTGTTACAAAAAATGGAAAGTTTTTAGGATTGTTAAGTATCGATGATGTTAATAAATATTTTTTAAGGGACGCTAGTGCTCAAAAGCCTTATTATAAAATTAATATTGATAAACTAGACCAAGTTCTTAAAGGAAAGTTTATAACCAAAAGCAATACAAAACATTTAAGCTTGCAAATTATGGTAGCAGCAATGAGCTTTTCACACTTTAAAGAAGTTTTTGACAAAATAGATTCCGATAACTTACCTTTATTAGTAGTAGGGGATAGATTAGAGCCACTACTAGAAGCTATTTATAGGCAAGTGCCTTTGATAATTTTGACTAAAATGAGTGATAAAATAAAACGATTAGTAGATTTCTCTAACTATGAGGGTACTCTTTTTTTAAGTGATCATCATACTAACGAAACACTTCGTTTATTAAGACTTTGTACTCCAGTTGGTGATTTGTTAGGCAGTGAAGCTCCAATATTATCTCCTAACACTTTATTTGATGAGGGTAAAAACATTTTAATTAATAACTCTTTTAGAGGCTTACCAGTTTTCGAAAATGAAGAATTTAAAGGATTTGTCACTAAAAGTTGCTTTATTGAAAAACCCAAAACTAAAGTTGTTATGGTAGACCACAATGAAAATGAGCAAGCTATGCCTGGAATAGAAGAAGCGAATGTTGTAGGTATTATTGATCATCATCGTTTTGGAGCTTCAAAAACAACTAATCCTATTTTTATTTATAGCGCACCTTTAGGTTCTACCTGTACATTAGTTGCTCAACTGTATGAAAGATACGGAGTTAAAATCACAAAAGAAGCAGCTACAATTTTACTTTCTGGTATAGTTAGTGACACTATAATACTAAAGAGCCCCACAACAACAAGTGAAGATGTTAGGTTAGCTAATATTTTATGTAAAGCAGCTGGAATAGATGACTTGAAAGCATTTGGTGAAGATATGTTCGCTAGCGGGCTATCAATAATGAAGCAAGATCCTAGACGTGTTATAGAAGGGGATTTTAAAATCTACAAAGAACATGGAACAAAACTTGGTATTGGACAGTTTGAAGTTACAACTTTACAAGATCTCGAAAACTATAAGAAAGTTTATTTAAAGACTTTAAAAGAAGTTAAAAAAAGCAATGGCTTAGATTGGGCACTGTTTTTAATTACTGATGTTGTAAAACAAAATAGTGTATTATTAACTACAGGGCTAGATACTCTTGAATTTAAATTTATATATGAGAAAACTTCAGAAAATACATTCTTCCTTCCAAATGTTTTATCTAGAAAAAAACAATTATTGCCTGAAGTAATTCGTATTTTAGATGAGTAAAGATTTTTAGTTTGCAATTAGCTGGCTTATTTTTACTACGTCCCCTATTTGAAGGGTTCCCATTTCAGCTAGATTTTTTGTTTTGACGCTTACTGTTATAGGATTGTCTTTACTGACAGTCCTAATGTAGCATTGTCCGTCTTTTATGTTATTACTAACTGTTAAACTACTTTCTAATAAATAACCATTAGAAAATTCTAATAACAGGTTGTTATCATAATTAAATCTTGCTTGCAGCATATCATTAGTCAAAATATTTAAAGTTATATTTCCATAGGAATCTATTGCTGCAATTTTTGCATCAATGCTAACTTCTTTATTTATAGATTGTGTTTCTATTTCTGCCTGTGTTGCACAGCCAGAGAACAAGAGCATAACAATCCCTAGTAATAATAGTGCTAATTTTTTAGTATTCATAACCATCTCATTACATTATAACAAATCAGGTATAAAAAGATTACAAAAATTTACTAAATAGTTCAAAACCTTATGAAAGCTGATAGTTGCCATAAAATCTTAAACTTTTATATACATTAAGAAGTTTTAATGTATAGTAAAAAATGTTTTATAAACTAATTAGTTCTGTTGTGTCTAATTTATTTTATTGTTAATTGCTGAAAGTATCCTTAAATTTAATTAAGATATCGTACTTACTGTATTTATTGAAGGAAGATTCTTTAAAGCTTGCATAACTTTTTTAAAGTTCTCTTCTTTATCAACTTCTATAGTAAAAGTTCCTATTAATCTTGTATCATCCATGTCATCGTCGTATAACCTTCCGCCGATTAAATGCCCGCGATATTTTCTAATCGCACCTTCAATCTCGCTAAATAAATCATAAGTTCTTTTGCTTGTTACTCTAAATTTACGTGTTGGCTTAGGTGAATGAGTTTCCCAAATAACCTCAACACTTCTTTCTTCGATTTCTTTCATATTTTTTAAGTTAGGACAATTTTTTTTGTGTACAATAATTCCTCTTCCTCTACTAATATAGCCTACAATTGCGTCTCCTCTTTGAGGATTACAACAATTGGCTAAGGAAATCATTAAGTTAGTCTCATCTCCAACTTTAAACTTTAATCGACTTTCATCTGCAACATTTCTTATGATTTCACCTGATTCATCAAACTTCTCTTTTGGTGGTTCTGGTTGCTCTTCAACTTTTTTAGGAGTTGCGATAATATTTTTATCAATAACTATGTTATCATTTTTATTTAACCAACTTCTAATTTTTTTTCTAGCACTTTGGGTATGAGCCAATCTTAGCCAAGAAACATTTGGGTGTGCTTTAGGGCTTGTTAAGATTTCAATTACTTGTGTATGCTTTAAAGGTTGGCTTAAAGAGATTATGGAGCCATCTGCTTTAGCCCCTGCGGTGTGGTTACCAACTTCAGTGTGAATTCGATATGCAAAATCTAAAGCTGTTGAGTTTTTTGGAAGCTCTACTATATGACCTTGTGGTGTAAAAACACAAATTGTATTTTTAAGTAGCTCTTCTTTTATGTCTTCCATAAAAGATTCGTTTTGATCTATCTCATTAGACCACTTTTCTAGTGTTGAAAGAATTTTATTAAATTGCGCATCTTCCATATGCGTATCTTCTTTAGATCCACTTTCAACTTTATATTTCCAGTGTGAAGCAATTCCATACTCTGCAGTTTGGTGCATTGCTTTTGTTCTAATTTGAATTTCTAGTAGCTTTCCATCTAGTGCCATAACAGTTGTGTGAAGACTTTGGTAGTTATTGGCTTTAGGCATAGCAATATAGTCTTTGAACCTACCTTCAATGGGAGGCCAAATTCTATGTACTAAACCTAATACTGTATAACATTCTGTTATTGTATCACATAATATTCTAACACCGAGCAAGTCAAAGATTTCTTCAATATCTTTTTTTCTCTTTTTCATCTTCAAATAAACTGAATAAGCATGTTTTGCTCTACTAGTTACGAAGATGCTTCCTAAGCCTTCTTCAGCACAGGCGTGATAAATAGTTTTTTCGATTCTCTTTAAATACGCAGATTGTTCACCTTTTTTACTTAAAAGGTATCCTTGTACATAGTCAAAAGTTTCTTTGTTAAGTGTTTCTAACGATAAATCTTCTAGTTCTTCTTTTACCCAGGAAATACCTAGGCGATCTGCTAAAGGAGCGTAAATATCTAGTGTTTCTGTTGCAAATTCTTTTGCACGTTCAGATTTTAAGAAGCGAACCGTTCTCATATTATGCAGCTTATCAGCTAGTTTAATGATAATTACTCTAGCATCTTTGCTCATTGCAAAAAACATTTTTCTAATTGTTTCTGCTTCTTGGACTGATTTGTTGTCAGTTTTAAAAATTTCTATTTTTGTTACACCTTCAACTAAGTCAGCAACGGTTTTGCCAAACCTCTTTGAAAGATCATCATAATTAGTTGTAGTATCTTCAATTGTATCATGTAAGAGACCTGCGCATATTGTATCTCCATCCATATCGAGTTGGACTAGTATTTCTGCTACAGCTAGTGGATGAATTATGTACGGTTCTCCACTTTTTCTTTTTTGGCCTTCGTGTTTAGACTTAGAAAAGTTAACCGCATCAATAATTTTATCTTGCTGGGCTTGTGGATATTTCTTGATTCTTAATAAGAATTTTTTTACTGTTCTATCGCTCATATATCCCCTTAACAACTCTATCTCTATTTGCTAGATCTTTAATTGTTTCGATTTCTTTAAATCCGTTGTTAGCTAATATGTTTTCTACTTCAGTACATTGTCTACTATCACATTCTAAAAATATTGCACTACAATGCCCTGAAAGATGATTTTTTGCCTGTGAAACTATCTCTCTAATAGTATTCAAGCCATCACTTCCAAATCCTTCTAATGCAAGTAAAGGCTCTTTTTTTACTTCGTTACTTACTTCCTCGCACCATTGGTTCGTTAAATATGGAGGATTAGTTACAATTATATCATAATTTTTACAATTATTTAAAAGATTACTCTCAATTAAAGAAACTTTCTTATTAGAAAGGTTTTTTGCGTTAAACTGAGCAACCTTTAGGGCTTCTTTGCTTATATCACTTAATGTGATGTTAGTAACTTTTGTTTCTTCCGCTAATGTAATACCAATGCAACCTGTTCCAGTACATAAATCTAAAATTGAGGGAACAAAATTCAAGGTATTTATATAATCAATAACTGCTTCAATTATAGTTTCAGTATCACCTCTAGGGATTAGAGTATCTTTTGTTACTTTAAAGTCTCTACCATAAAACTCTTTTTTACCTAAAATATATGCTACAGGTTCATTATTCAATCTTCTTTGAATTAACTGTTTAAAAAGATCATGCTTATCTTCTTCAACTACAGAATCATTATAAGTTATTTGTTGCACTTTATTCATTTTAGTAGCTTCTTCAAAAAGGAGAGAAGCATCTAAAGAAGGAGTATCAGTGATACTCCTTAACTTATTAGTCGCTTCATTTAATAATTGTTGAACCGTTTTTTTCATATAATCTTAAGCTTCCTGCATTGCTTTTTCACCAGCTTCAATTTTGAGAGGTTCAATCAATTCTTCAAGTTCTCCACTTAATATAATATCAAGCTTGTAAAGAGTGAGGTTGATTCTATGATCGGTTAGCCTGTTTTGTGGGAAGTTATAAGTTCTAATTCTTTCAGATCTGTCTCCACTTCCAATTTGGCTTTTTCTATTTTCAGATCTCTCTTTTTGTTTTTTCTCTTCTTCTAAATCATATAATCTAGAACGTAAAACTCTCATAGCTTTAGTTTTATTTTTAAGTTGTGATTTCTCATCTTGGCAAGTTACTACAATTCCTGTAGGAAGGTGGGTTAGTCTTACAGCACTATCTGTAGTATTAACACTTTGGCCACCAGGACCTTGAGATCTCATAACGTCTACTTTTAATTCTTCTTGTTTAATTTCAATATCTGTTTCTTCAGCTTCTGGTAATACCGCAACAGTTACAGCTGAGGTATGAACTCTACCTCCACTTTCAGTTTCAGGGACACGTTGTACTCTATGTACTCCGCTTTCCCATCTTAATGTGCCGTAAACATCTTTTCCGCTTATAGAAAAGACAATCTCTTTATAACCACCTAAACCTGTTTCATTAGCATTTATGATATCGATTTTCCAGTTATGTTTTTCAGCATAATGAGAATACATTTTAAATAAGTCTGCACTAAATAAAGCAGCTTCATCGCCACCTGTTCCAGCTCTAATTTCCATTATAATGTTTTTTCCAATTAGAGGATCTGGTGGTATTAATAGCATTTTACATTTTTTAGTAGACCTCTCAAACTTAACTTTTAGTTTTGAAAGTTCATCTTTTGCCATTTCGAGCATTTCAGCATCGTCTTCATCATTTAGCATTTCTTCTGCGTCTTCAATTTCATCACTAAGGTGCTTAAGTTTTTGCATCTCTTCAACAATTGGGGCTACATGTGATCTTTCAACCATTAATTCTCTATATAAATTCATGTCACTCATTGTTTCCGGTAAGCTTAGTTTTTGATCTATTTTATTTAATTTCTCTTCATACGATGGTAATTTTGTTAACATTTAATATCTCCATAAGATGTGTTGTTAATATAATTTATTTTATTTACTTTGAATAGTCTTTTGTATACGTACCTTTCATAAAAAAAAGAGTACATTATAAGAATGTATAGCTATCTATGCTTATCAGGTGTATACCTTACAACTAAGTGAATTGTAGCTGGGGAGGTAGTTTCACAGCTTATCTCATGGTCAATATCGCAGTGGTACATTAAGAAGTCACCCTTTTTGAGGGTAGTAATATTATTTCCTGCTTTTACTTTAACACTGCCTTTTATCACAGTTAAAAACTCTTTTGTACCATTAAAATGAGGCTCACTAGGTAGTTTTGTGTGAGGTTCAAAGTTAATTAAATACATTTCTAAGTCTTCTACCATATTTAAAGGTGAAAGTATTCTGACTGTAACCCCATGCTCTGTAGTCTCTATTACATGACCAGAGCTAGAAGTTGGGTTTTTAATAAAGTCTCGTTTTGGTTGATGGTTACTATCTAAAATATCTTGAATTTCAATATTTAAACCACGTGCTATTTTCCAAATAGTTGCAATTGTTGGATTAACTTTATTAGTTTCTATTTGGCTAAGCATGGCTTTAGATACACCACTTCTTTCACTTAATACATTAAGAGTTAGATGTTTAGCTTGTCTATATTTCTGTATGTTCTTTCCAATTGGTGGAGGTGTATCCATATTGTATTCCTTTAATTAAATAATAAATTTGTTAGCTCTTCACCATATTTTTGTAAATCTTTTAAAACTTTTTCATCTTCAGCTGTTACATCATCTGAAGTGAGTTTCTCTTTGATTTTTCTATTATAAAAATCGAGGTTTATCATAATATTGCCTGGTGGACTAACTATTCTATGAGAACAAAAAGACTTCCACTCTTCTTTAGTTTTCTCATTTTGGTATTGTAGATAATTTCTTAAAACGTGTCTATAAACTAATTCTTTAGCTCGTGGATCATCAAACTCTAATGCATTATTAAGATTGAGCTTTTCTTTATGGGAAGCTGTTTGAATAAGTGTAAATCTTTTTCTATCCTCATCATTAAAAAAGCCATCATAAATTTGAAAATCAACATCGTTTGTACTTGGTATTTCTTGAGCACCAAGGGCCTTTCTAATTTTCATTATTATTTCTGGATGATTTTTTATTGTTTTAGCCCTAGATAACACTTGGTTCTTATCTATGTTTAGCTTTTTTTCTAAATCTGGGGTTAGTACTGACAAAGGGCTAATAAATGGACACTTGTTGTACGCTATATTAATTAAGCCATGGGTAAATAATATTTCTTCTTCCTTTGCTTCTATTAGAGGAGTAATGTCTTCTTGTAAGTTAAAGCAAATAACATTATTTGAATTGATGAGATCAAAAGTTATTGGCATTACTATAGATGTACATCCATTCTCAGATGTATATTTTGGATGGGTGTGTAGAAGTGGTGGCCCATAAGGAGCTTTAAGTAAATTTTTAACCATCTGTTTTTTTCTGTTATCAAAGCTCCATTTATATAATAGTGGTTGTTCTGTTTTGATAAGCTTGGCAACCTCAATAGTAGCTCTTACATCGACTAAGGCATCATGAGCACCTTCTTGTTCAATGTTATTTGCCATTGTTATATCGGTTAGTTTAAAAGAAGGATTGCCGTTTTCTTTTTTAATTGGCCAATTAACTCCCTCTGGTCTTAAATCATGTGCGGCTCTAACAAGATTAATAATATCCCATCTTGAGCAACCATTTTTGTACTCTCTCTCATAAGGATCATATAAGTTTCTATATAATGCGTTTCTAATAAACTCATCATCAAAGTTAATTGAGTTGTACCCTGTTACAACTGTATTAGGGACACTAAATTCATCTCGTATTTTTTTTATAAATTCTGCTTCACAAATACCTTTTTCATTAACAGCATAAGGTGTAATTCCAGTTATCAAACAGGCTAATGGATCTGGTAAGTAATCGTGTGACAATTTACAATATAATATAATTTCTTTGCCAATTTGGTTTAACTCTAAATCTGTTCTTATTGCAGCAAATTGTGCTACTCTATCAAAGCGACTATTTAAACCAAAAGTTTCTAAGTCGTACCATAATATTGAAGGTTTCGCTTTCTTTTTATTCATGATATAATCATATCATATTTTTATTATGTAAAAAAGCACATTTAGGATAGTGAGGTGTAAATGAAAAGATTTCTAGCGGTTTTATTTTTAGTTGTGATGCTACATCCTTTGTTCTCTTCCACTGTCAGTGAAAGTGAAATTTCAAATGCCTTTGTTGCCATAACAGATTTAGGTTTTATCTCAGCAGCTAATTTTATCTCGTTAAACAGACAAAATTTTGACTCAATCGCAATTAGAATATCTTCAGAAACATCTTTACCTGAATCAGCTCTATATAACAATGCTGATTTAAGTAGTTTTTTGCCATATTATAACACAAAAAAAGAGAAGACTAGTTTTCTATCAGAACTACTACCAACAATGGACCCTATTGTAAAGGATAGGCTATTACTTAATGACTGGAAAGAGGATGAAGCTATTGTTACAGGGGCAGTAGGATTTGCTTTTCCCAAAAACTTTAACTTTCAACAGCTAATAACAGAAACAGCATCAGGGGTTTTTCCAACAGTAGGTGTTAGTTTTAATTTTTTAATTACAGGTAAGCTTTTTAGTGATGATATTAATGTTAAAGGAATCTTGTTTGTAGATTCAGATCCTTATGGAGTGCCTAATATCACCCCTTATAAGCTACATGTAAATGATGAGGAATATGATTTAACATTTTTTAAAAGAGCTCCGCTTCTTTTAACTATGAAGAATGATATTTAGTTTTTATATTTATAGCTATTTTAAAACTAGTAGCATAAACAACTTATTTTATTAAACTTTAGCGTTTTGTTAGTTATGTTTAGTAGAAAAAATATTTAGAGTAAATTATTATAGCAAAATAAAGTCTAATTTGGAGGTATTTAATTGAATAACAAGGTTAGAGATTTTCTCAATAAATGGGATTTAGAAGCAGATTCTATTTTAATGGATGATATGGTAAAAAGTTTTTTAAGTGAAATGGAAAAAGGTCTTGAAAAAAACAATAATAGCTCCCTTCCTATGATTCCCACCTATATTGGAGATGGTGCTCCTATTAACCCAGGTCAAAGTGTTATTGTAATAGATGCAGGCGGTACAAATTTAAGAACATGCCTAGTTACTTTTGATGAAAATCTAAAACCAATTATTTCAGATTTTAAAAAAACATCTATGCCGGGAATTGACAAAGAAGTTAGTGCAAAAGAATTCTTTTCTGTTTTTGCTAACCAAGTAGAGCATGTTATTGATAAGAGTGAGAGAATTGGTTTTTGCTTTAGCTACGCTGCCACAATTACTCCTGACAATGATGGAACTCCTATTATTTTTTCAAAAGAAATTAAAGCACCAGAAGTTATAGGTAAAAAGGTAGGCAAATCACTTTTAGCTGAATTGGAAGCGAGAGGACATAATGTTAAAGATAAAAAGATTGCGGTTGTAAATGATACAGTAACTACCTTATTAGCTGGAAGAGCACAAGATGATGCTAAATATGATGGGTATGTAGGTTTTATACTAGGAACTGGTACTAACACAGCATATCTTGAAGAAACATCAAAAATTAAAAAACTCCAAGGAACTTCTTTAAAACATATGGTTATTAATGTTGAATCTGGAAGTTATAATCTTGTAAATGGCAAAATAGATAAGCTTTTTCAACAAACAACTAAAGATCCTTCTTCTTACCATTTTGAGAAAAAAATAAGTGGAGCTTATATTGGTCCTATGAGTTCATTTGTAATTCATAAGGCAATTGAAGAAGGTGTTTTATCATCCTCTTTCAAAGAAAGATACGAGTCTTTAGGCGATGTTAATACAACTGAGATGAGTCATTATTTAGAAATGCCTTTTAATCTAGATTATAAATTAGTAAAATGTGTAGATGGTAATAGTGAAGATGCAGAAAATTTATGGTTTTTATTAGAAGCTATTATTAAAAGAGCTGCTAAAATGACAGCTGCAAATATAGCTTCTGCTGTTTTAAAAACAGAATATGGGAAAAACCCTCTTTATCCTGTTTGCATTAATGCTGATGGAACTACTTTTTATAAAACAGAATATTTAGAACAATATACTAAATTTTATTTAAGAGAGTTTTTACAATTTAAACATGGAAGATTTGTCCAGTTTGTAAGAATTGATAATTCGCCTGTTATCGGAGCTGCTATTGCGGCAACAGCTATTAGCTAACATTGTTTGTTTTTACAATAAAGAATTTAGTAATATTCAAGTTTTGTAGAAATTATATTTGACAGTTGAAAATCGAAAAAGGCCTCGTAATTACTTGCTAGACAAGTATATAAGAGGCCTTTCTTAATTCATAAAATTGTAGTGTTTATTTGTGATATTCTAGCCTTCAGCTTTTTTTAACAAAGATTTATGCAAATGGAGTAAGTAAGAATATAATTCTATGTTATCACCTTTCACATCAACTGCGATTCTAAAAATAGCTTCAGTTCCAGAACCTCTCATCCACATAAAAGCTATATTGTTGTCCCTTTGATCTTTGAATATTACTTTGTGCCCACCTCTGTATGGAAGGGTTCTAAATTCTTCTCCAATGCCAGAATTACAATTCATGCCTTCCATTTGTACAACTTGGTATGAATATATTGAAAACTTTTCTTTTAAAAAGAGAGAATTTTCTTTATAGAACTTTAAAAACCCTTTTTCATATTTATCTTTTAGAATCCCATGGTCGCTTTTTATCTCTAGTTTAGCATCTTCAGAAAAAGCATCTGTTGTTATAAATTTAGGCAGGCTGTTAATTAGGTTTTCTATTGTTAGTTCATCATTTTCATAATTTGTCTTGCTTCTATAAAAGTCAAATATTGTTTTGTCGCTTAGTAAATTAATTAAACTTAATAAAGTGTTTAAAGGATCTCTCACTTTTGCAGGGTGTGTAATGTTTCCTCCATTAGAGCCTTCTCCTAATATTCTTACTATATATCCATTGCTTCTTAACTCTTCTGCTTTTGAAACAACATTTGCCTCCCCAACTTCAGCTCTAAAAACTTCAACATTTAGTGCTTTACAAATTTCATCAATTCTCATTGAAGTAGGGCCATTTACACTAATAGCCATTTTCGCATCGGGGTTTGCTAATCTCATTGCACTTAATTCAGACATGACAACAAGAGCAAACACTTCTTGTGCTTGTAAGATTACAGCTTTTTTAGTGCTGTTTTTAATATAAACAAGATTCCCTCTATCTCCATCATTGTCAGGTACGTAGCCAACTATAAAGTCTTTATCCTCTTTATGTTTAGCTTCAAGAATTGATCTGCACATCTCCAAGTTTTCACCTTCAGGAACTATAGGGTGAACAACTTCTCTAGGTTTGTCATTTACTGTTAATATTTTAACACCTAATTCTGTAAAAAAATCTTTATCAATGGTCACAGTTCTAGCACTACCGTTTAATTCAGCAACTATACCAATATTCTGTTTTGCTATTTTAGCTTTAATGTATTGTAAGTATTCTTGGGGACTTAAACTTTTGCTTGCTGTTAATAGTGCAAATTCTCTGTATTTTTCCAGACTTATTTGTTTATAATCATCTACTTTTGCAAGATTCTCTTCTAAGATGTTTTTATCTAAGTTATCAACTAAAGCTTTTGCAAAAAGTATTGATTTTTCATTATCGATTAAATTGTAAAAACATTGGGCAAGATCATGAGCTTGTTCTTTTTTAAATACACCACCATTTGTGCCGAATTTAATGCCATTATGTCCAATTGGATTATGTGAAGCTGAAATGTAAAGAAAAGCATCAATAGTTTTATCGAGAGATGATAAAGCCATGATCTCAGGGGCTGCAGCAATATATAAATTTATTACTTCAATGTCTAGGGCAAGAAATATTCTATTTATAATATCTAGGATTTCTGGACCTGTAGGTCTAGCATCAACTGCTATTGCAATTTTTGTTTTAGCATTTTTTATATTAAGGTTGTTATTGTTAATATCTTTATCAGTGATACAACCAAGATATTTTGCTAAAGATAGGGCAATAAGTGCTGAATAGTATTTGTCAGTAAGGCTAATATTAGGTGTATCATCCTCTTGATCTTTACTTATTGCGAATACTTTTCTCCATCCAGAAGCAGAAATAATAAATGATGATAAGTTGTTTTTTAAATCTTTAGTTGTTACTGTTTTATTGTTAAATGGATTTAAACTGGAATCAGCAATAAATAAGTTGCTTTTTTTATCTTTAAAAATCATACAAGCTCCTAAACTATAAATAATAAACTAATATAAACTTTTTTAGTATCTTTTTAAAAAATATCTTAAATAAAGAGACAATACAAGACTAGTGAGATTATATTAAAACAATAGTGGTTTTTTGTATAAACATTTCATTAATTACTTGAAGTTGACTCACGTCCTTGATAATCTTTATTTATGATAAAAAACTGTATCGCTATTCACGATCTTTGTTGTTATGCAAAGAGTTCTTTAACTGTGGTTATACCAGCCTTAGAATGCTTGGGGGTTGAAGTTCTTCCATTGCCAACAGCTTTGTTATCTTCCCAGTCAGATGGGTTTGATGGATTTTTTATGAAAAGTTTAACAAAAGAGTTAAACAGTGTTCTTGATGTTTGGGAAAAAGAAAATATCAAGGCAAATAGCATTTATAGTGGTTTTTTAGCTGGTTTTGAACAAGTAGAACTTGTAAAAAGGGTTATCAAATCTCACAAAAAAGAAAATCCATTAATTGTGATAGACCCTGTTTTGGGGGACAATTTACAACTATATACTTCAATTGATGAAAGATTAGTTAATGAAATGAAATATCTAATTTCCTATGCTGATGTTATCTGTCCTAATGCTACAGAAGCAGCTCTGCTGTTAGGTGAAACACCAAAA
This sequence comes from uncultured Spirochaetaceae bacterium, assembly GCA_964533775.1. Classification (GTDB taxonomy): domain Bacteria; phylum Spirochaetota; class Spirochaetia; order Sphaerochaetales; family Sphaerochaetaceae; genus Pleomorphochaeta. The sequence continues at coordinate 13,454 of CAZHNE010000014.1, forward strand.
AGTAGATATAGTGAAGAAGAAGTTGAAAGTTTTCTTTTAAGACTTGTCAATATGGGGCCAAAAAAAGTAGTTATAACTAGTTTGATAACTGATGAAACTAGCGTATCAACTGTTTCAATTAATAATGGACATATTCATTACCATCATAATAAAAAAATAGAAAAGTCATATCCTGGAACAGGAGATTTATTTGGTAGTGTATTAACAGGACTTCTTTTAAAGGGATATAGTTTAGAGAAGGCTAGTGGTATTTGTTCAACTATTTGTGCAAAAGCATTAGTAAATACTAGGGAATTAGGTTATGAAAGACGCCATGGTATTTCAATAACTTCAATTATTCCATTTTTAGAGACATTTAATTAATTTAAGCACTTCCTAGTGAAAAATCTCCAATTATCTTAATTAAAACTCCATCTCTTTTAATTTTTAAATTTCTTGTAGGAAAATAAGTTGGCATTATTTTCTCTAAGTAAGCAATTGCTTCTTCTTCAATCTTTGTTTTCTGCTCTTTTTTTACAAAAGACAATGTTCTTATATCAATATCTAATAAATAGCCTCTACCATATTTACTACCATAGCCAGGAGTAAATTGAACACCAGTTGAAAATAGACCATCGTAGTTTGGACTAGAGGCCATTCCCCTTTCTAATCTGTTTGGATGAAGGGGAAATTTTGAGCCAAATGTATCTTCTAAGTGGTGGTCTAAATCCATAGACATCTCATATAGCTTATTTTCTAAAGCTCTTTGTTTAGGGTGCATTTACTTTAAATCCTCTTCATTGAAACCATATTTATTAAAAACCTCTTTAAATTTTTCATTTTGAGAAGTTTTTGTTACTTTGTTAGTATCTAATAAAGAAGATAAATCATTACTATTAATGTTTAAAGAGGGGGAGTAAGTTTTCTTTTTTGTAAAGAAGTATTTCCTCTTGAGTGGTTTTTGTGTTGTGTTGTTTTCAATAGCAAGCGTTTTTTCTTTTGGTAATAGTAAGGAAGGCGTGTCCTTCGAGTTGTCTTTCTCAGAACTTTCATCATCACTTTCAAGCTTGTTTATATCTAAAACATGGGAAAAATCTTCTCTTTGTCTCATCTTTTTTAGAAAAGCGATTAGTTTTGGTTTTTCTTTGGTGTAAAGTTGCTCCGCACTGTCAACTAAAGTATTTACAGCATAGCTTGAAGTATCATCTAACTTAAAAGAATCTCCCTTTAGAGTGTAATCAATCCTTGTATAGATTAAATCACTAATGTTGCTAGCAACAAAAGAAGAAAGCTGCATTTGACTTGTGGAAGCAATCTTTTGAATTGGGGCTCCTTTAGATGGGTCTATCCATCCCATAAGGCCACCACTTACATCTGAATCAAGCATTGCATAAACATTACTTGCTGTTGAAAGAGATAAAATATGAAACTTTTTACAATTAGGATATAGTTGTTTCGCTTCACTGTAAGCCATTAAAACAGGATTGTTAGCAATAATCCCACCATCTATCAAGTATCGTCTTTTATTTTCTTTTTTATCATAAACTATCGCAGGAGGAAAGTAAGTTGGTGCTGCACTAGTTGCTCTAGCGGCTTCTTTAACTGAAAACTCACTTTCATCCCAACTTTTAAAGTTAAAAGGAATTCCCTCTGATGTATCATATGAAACTACCATTGTAGGAACTAGAGATTGTTTCATTTTAGCATCTTTAAAAGTTTTATTTAAAAATCTTTCAATATATTTTGGATCATATTTGTCTTTAAGAAGTTGCCCTAAAAATCTACTTTCAGCGTGGAAGATTGACTTTCCATCTATTTTATAAAAATTAACAAAGGAAGAACAATCACTACCTCTTGTAATAATTTGAGGAGGTTTCACTTCTTCAGCTTTCTTTCCCATTAATTTTTCTAAAAAGCTCAAAGGTTTGTTTTCATAAGTGACAATTTGGTCTTCTCCTTCTTCTTTTCTCAAGGAGGAGATTAAAGGAGATGTAGTAAGACCTAGAGCAATTAAGCCTCCAGTAGAGGTTCCACAAACTAAGTCAAAAAACGAATATAAAGGCTTTTCTTCACCTAAATTCTTAAGTTCATCTGCTAATTTAGAGACTAATATTGCCGGAATGATACCACGCATTCCACCACCATCTATGCTTAAAATAAATCGTTCTTCTTCTTTCTCATCTTTTTCTTTATTTTTCTTGCCAGGTAAAAGCATTTTAACTCCAATAATTTGACTTATATCATATATAATAATCAATATAAATAAACTTGACAGCATTATAATATAAATAATAAGCTTTTTATCAAAATATAAGATTAAGTTTAACACTATTATAAAATTACTATAAGCTTATTATAAAGGATTTTCATGGATATTTATAGCTACTACAAAAGTTGCAAGTTATGCCCTAATCATTGTGGTGTAGATAGAACTAAAAATGAGAGAGGAATATGTGATGAAAGTGATATTATCCGAGTTGCCTTTTGTGGACTTCATAGAGGAGAGGAACCTCCAGTAACAGGAAGAAATGGTTCTGGAGTAATTTTTTTCTCAGGTTGTCCTCTTCATTGTCAGTATTGTCAAAATTATCAAATTAGTGGTGGATTGAGTAGCAGAGATGGTAATGTTGGTGTGCCTATTAGAGTAGATGAATTAAGTAACATTATGTGTGAGCTAGAAAAAATGGGTGCTAATAATATTAATTTAGTAACTCCAACTCATTTTATACCATCTATTGTTTTAGCTTTAGAAAAGGCTAGATCTAACGGATTAACTTTGCCTATTGTTTATAACACAAGCGGGTTTGAGGATGTTGAAGCTTTAAAATTAATTGATGATTATATTGATTTATACTTAATTGATTTAAAAACTTTAAATGAAAAAGTAGCAAAAACTTTTTGTGGAAAAGAAACATACTCTAAAGAAATCAAAAAAGTATTTAACCTTTTAGTTAAAAGGCATCCTAAATTTGAAATAAGGGATAGTTTAACTACCCCAAAAGGGTTACTTGTTAGGCATTTAGTCTTTCCTGGTGAAATTGACGCTACTTTTGAAGTGCTTGAATATTTTGCTAAACATTTAAAAGATTCTTGTTTTCTTTCATTAATGGTTCAATTTATCGATCCTAAAAACGAAAAAAAGTTTAAAGGTATAACAAAGAAAGAGTATAATATATTGTTAGATTATTTATATGATTTAGATATTGAAAATGGATTTGTCCAAGAAATGGGAGAAGAAGAGGATTGGATTCCAGATTTTAGATTAAACAACCCTTTTCCCTCTGACTTTTGTGACCCTTTAGACTATTATATACAATTAAAAGATAGTAGGAGCAATCATGAATTATAAAATTAGAAAAGCAACTTATAGTGATATTGATGAATGCATGGAATTAGCACGTTTTGCTAACACCCTTATGCTCTCTAGAAGCAATCCCCAATGGAGTAGAGGTTATCCAACTGTTGATATATTGAAAGATGATGTAGATAAGAATCAACTGATTCTAGTACTTGAAGAAGAAAAAGTTGTTGCAATGATGGCCCTTCTTTTTGAAAAAGACAGTTTATATGAAGAGTATGACTTTTGGACTCCAGGAAAGTACTTTTCTGTGCATAGAGTAATATCTCAAAGGTCAGGTCTTGGAAGAAAGATGCTAACTTTAGCTATTGAAACAGCTAAAAAAAGAGGTGCCAATGTTAGAATTGACACCCATGTTAAAAACCTTAATATGCAAGCTTTACTAGAGAGTTTAGGCTTTGAGAAAGTTGGGGAAGTTGAACAAAATTATTCCGATAAAACTCTAGCTTTAGCTTATGAATTGATATTACATTAATTATCCAATAGTAGTTCCAAAGAAATTTTCTCCATTTAAAATTTTAATAGTGTTTTCTATGTTTCTACCATCAGCACAAATAACTTTCATTCTTTCTTCCTGCGCACCTTTACTTGCAATAGGATCAAAAGGACAGTTTTTCCCAGGAATCCATTCGTTACCAACCATTTTCCTAAAGTCATCCCAGCTAATTGTATCTAATGGTTTAGCGTTTTTATCAATTTTAGGATCTGCTGTATAAACTTTAGCAATGTTTGAGAGATTAACTATTAGTTTTCCTCCAAATCTTTTTGAGAGGAAAACAGCATCAGTATCAGTAGAGAAGCCAGGTTTCCATCCAGCTGCGACTAATACTTGATTTGTAAATTTAATATCTGCATGAGGATCGGTTACAACTTCATCAGAACATAAATCATGAAAGATTGAATATACTAATTGGGCATTTAAGTGTGTAGCTTTAATGCCAAGCCAGTCTTGTATATCATTGTCAGTATTATCCGCTATTTGACGATACGCATCTTGATAAACCCTCGCAGGGGATCCCCCGCCACAAACTAATATTAGTTTTCTATTTTTATCTTCCCTTAAATATTCTCGAATTGTTTTATTAAATTTAATCAAGAAATCAATATCTACTTTATCTGGGGCAATTATTGATCCCCCTAGTGATAGTACAGCTAAATTATTCATTAATTATTCTCCTTAATATTCGATATTTTACCATTCCCTCATTTTATAGACAACTACCATTTTAATAAAAGGGCAAAGTATTAAAAATATTAATAGGAATAGTAAAAGCAAATATGAACTAAGAGTTTTAGTTCAAAAGGAAGGTAAAATGAGTAAGTTTGATGACTTAAATGTTGTTATTGCAGAAGGAAGATTGATAAGAGACCCTGTGTTTAAAGATTTTCAAAACAATAATTGTGTGTGTACTTTAACTATTGCAATTAATTCTTCATACAAAAATAAGGAAGAATCTTATGTACAAGAAGTTGGATTTTTCGATATAGACGTATGGAATAATCCAGGAAGAGCTTGTAATCAGTATTTAACAAAGGGTTGTAAAATAAGGGTAAGAGGTGCTTTAAAACAAAACAGATGGGAATCAAAAGATGGAAGCAAGAAATCTAAAATATATATTAAAGCAGAAAATGTAGAGTTTAAAAGTGACGGTAAAAAGGATACAAAGGATAAGGATGACGTCCTACAAGATAACATTGAGACATCATTAGATGTAAATGTAGTTCCGTCTTTCTAAAACTTAATCCCTTATAATAGGTGATACACTAAAGAATAATACTATAATCATTCAATCTCTCTCTCATTAATAAGAGGGAGGTTGTTTGTTTTTAAAAGTAATTAAAAGTTTTTTACAAGGAATAAAAACCTGTAATTTCAGAGGATAAGAAAGTTTTAACTAAATTCTGTAAGAAGAGATTTAAGGGGCCTACAGCTCTAATAGATTCTTATAGAACAATTATTTCTTACATGGTATAATCTGTTTAATATTATTTTTAAATTAAGAGAGAATAGATGATAAGTCTAATTTCTTCTTTTTATTTGCCAATATGCTAAAATCGCATATTACTAAAGAAAAGTAATATATTAAAAAAGAGGTACAACACGATGAATCCTATTCAAGATTTAACTACTGACCAAGCTAAAAAAATTAAGTATGTATTAATGGACATAGACGATACTATTACTACTGACGGTAAGTTGACAGCTCCAGCGTATTCAGCCCTATGGAGAGCTTATGAGGCAAACTTAATAGTAGTTCCAATAACAGGTCGTCCTGCTGGGTGGTGTGACCTTATTGCAAGACAGTGGCCAGTTCATGGTGTTGTTGGTGAAAATGGAGCACTCGTGTTTTGGGAAGAGAAGGGACATGTATATCGTCTTTTTGATGATAATGCAGTCTCAAATACCCATAAAACATTAAAGAGGATAGAAGAGAGAGTTCTTAGAGAAGTACCGCTTTCAAGGATTGCAGGAGATCAGTTTTCAAGAATGTTTGATATAGCAATTGATTTTGCAGAAGAAGAGCCTAAGCTACCTATGGAAAGTGTTCAAAAAATAAAGGAAATTTGTGAAGAAATGGGAGCTATAGCTAAAATTAGCTCTATTCATGTAAACACCTGGCTGGGTACATACGATAAACTTAGTATGGCAACTAGGTTTCTAAAAGAGCAATACGATTATGAAGATAAAGAACAAGTAATATTCTTTGGTGATTCTCCTAATGATGAACCAATGTTTTCCTATTTTCCTATAAGTGTAGGAGTTGCTAATATTTTAGACTATATTCATCTCTTAAAAAATCCACCAACTTTTTCTACTAAAGAAAAAGGAGGAGCAGGATTTGTAGAAGGTGTAGATATTTTGTTATCTCGTAGATAATCAAAAGGTTAGTAAAATAAACATTGCTTAAAAGGTCATAACTCATGAAAACAAATAGAAAAGATAAAGTTGTTGTAGGTTGTTTTGCAGATGATTTTACAGGAGCAAGTGATATAGGGTCTTTTTTTGTTAAAGGTAAACTTAATACAATATTAATTAATGGAATTCCTAATGAGAATTTTAAAATTGATAGTAATGTTCAAGCTATTGTTATTGCATTAAAATCCCGTAGCCAAGAAAAAAATGCTGCAATTGAAGACTCAATAAAAGCTTATGAATATTTTAAACAAAACGGTTGTAATAAAGTTTACTTTAAATATTGTTCAACTTTTGATTCTACTAAAGAAGGAAACATCGGACCTGTTATTGATGCAATATTAGAAAAGTATAATATTCCATATACTATTATATGCCCTTCTTTGCCAGTCAATGGAAGAACTGTAAAAGATGGTTGTTTATTAGTAAATGGAGTACCTCTTCATGAAAGCCATATGAGAAATCACCCTGTTAATCCAATGTGGGATTGTAAAATTAAAATTCTAATGGAAGATCAAGCAAAATATAAATGTCATGAGATTTCTATAAATGAGATTAAAGATTTAAAGTTATTTCAATCAAAATTAAGTAGAGTAGAAAAAGAAGAAAAACATTTTTACTTTGTGCCAGAATACTATAAAGATGAACATGGACAGCTTATAGCCTCCACTTTTACCAACCTTCCTTTTATTACTGGCGGCTCTGGATTAGCAAAGTTTGTATCGAAAGAAATTCAAAAAGAAAAACCAATTCATATAACTGAAGTGTCAAAACATCAAGTAGGTACTAAAGGTCCAGCTATTATCCTAGCGGGTAGTTGCTCCAAAGCTACAAGAGAACAAATAAAAAACTTTATCGACAGTGGTGGAGAAGCAATTGAATTAGATCCGCTTAAGATAAAAGAAGGCAAAGTTTCTTCAGAGGAAATTATTAACAAGTTAAGTTTGAATACAGAAAAAACTTTACTAATTCACACTACAGGCAACGGTGTTTATCAAAATCAAAATGAGAATTCTAATATAACTCAACAAGAAATTTCTTTTTTACTTGAAAGTAAAATGGCAGATATTGCTCTCAAAGCTGTTGAAGTCGGGGTAAAAAGAATAATTACCGCAGGAGGAGAAACTTCTGGAGCGATAACTAAGGCTTTAGGTTTTAATTCGTACCTTTTAAGTGATTCTGTTTCTCCTGGAGTGCCAGTAATGATACCAACAGACAATAAAGAAATTAGGATTGTTTTAAAATCTGGAAATTTTGGACAGCCTGACTTTTTCAATAGAGTATTAGAGTTTACAAAACTATGAAATATATTGTAATTTCATTGATTGCTCCCATTTATCTTGATAATCTAGGCTTATGGTAAAAAACCTTCCCTTATTCTTTATCCCTGTATTACTCCTCCTTGTTTTAGCAGGTTGTGAACAAAAAGCAACTTTTGATGTAGAAAGTCAAATAGCCTTAGGCACTGTTTGTTCAATTAAACTACCTAGTACTGTTGATAAAGAGATATTTTCAAATTGTTTTAAAGTTTTAAGTGATGTAGAAAAAGAAATAAGTAAAACCCGAAGTGACAGTTATGTAAGTATTCTCAATAGAGAAAAAAAAGTAACTGTAAATAAAGAGGTGTTTGCCTTGTTCGAAAAGGCAATCTCATTAGCACAAGAGAGTGGTGGTAAACTAAATATTGCAATGGGAGAAGTTATTGAGTTATGGGATATTGGTGGGATTAACCCACGAATTCCAACAGAAAAAGAGCTTCAAAGTGTAAATATAGACTTTAATCAAATAAAATTAGATAAAGAACTTTTAACAGTTGAAATACCAGATAATATGAAAATAGATTTGGGTGCTTTAGGTAAAGGCTATGCTGGAGATAAAGTAAAAGAGTATTTAAAGAGTGAAGGTGTTGAAAAGGCTATAATAAACTTAGGTGGTAATGTTTTAGTTATTGGAGAAAAAGAAAAAGATACTCCTTGGACTATAGGATTACAAGATCCAGCAAATGAGGAAAAAATCTTTTGTACTGTAAAAGTTAAAGATACATCTATAGTCACATCAGGGACTTATGAAAGATTCTTTTTTAAAGACGGAGTTAAATACCATCATTTATTAAATCCAGACACGCTTTATCCACATAATAGCGATATTATTAGTTCAACTATTATAGGTGAAAACTCCCTTATTTGTGATAGCTTATCAACAGCGTGTTATCTTCTTGATAGTGAAAAGGCCCTTGATTTTATGAATAGTTTTGAAGATTATGTAGGCTTCTTTTTATTAAAAGATAAAACAATTGTTTATACGAAAAACTTTAATTTAGAATATGAGGTTTTTGATAATTAACTATTATATTCTTCAGGATTGTTTTCACCTCCAAAGGAGTTTCCTCCAGAAACTGTTATATAAAAGTCTTCACTAGTATTTGTGTCTATAAAGTAAAATTTATCATTACTCTTTCTATTTATTGTTCTAGTTGAAGTTTCAAGAGTTGAATCTACAGCAGCAAGAGAGAGAGGATACATGTTTTCCCACATGCCTAGATTTGCTAATAACTTAGCAGTGCTTAACGTTTTTTCACTTGCAAAACCTTCACAATTCTCGCTTTTTTGATTTGAATAAACAATACAATCAAGTATCTCAGCGTTGTAAGAGGGACTCTCTAGTACTAAGACACAGCCATTGTTGGAGCTCAGTCCAGCTTTATTTTCACTAATATAACAGTCTGGATCTTCATTTTTAAAAGATATTACTATAAATTCCCCCTCATGTGCATAAACATCGGGCAATATGCATCTGTCACTATAATCCTGATTAAATCCATCTGAAATTACTATTCCAGCTAACGATCCACTTTTAGTTACAGCTAATTCAACTTTATCACATTTCTTAGTTGTTCCTTTTGTAGAAATTTCACTAATTAAAACATCAGCCATACTGTTGTTTTTAGTATAAACATATGATTCAACTAAGGTAGAATTTCCATTTAAGTCTTCAACATATATAACTATTTCATTCTTTTCTCCAGGAATTAAAGGATCTTTCCTAAAGTAAGTTACAGTGTTTTGTTTGATGCTAAAGTTTGTTATATTTTGGTTGTTAAATTTTAACTTAACACTTTTTCTATCATTTAATATTTCATCAAACACTATTTCTACACTATATGGACTAGTGCTTTCTATATATTTTAGTTTAGGCGGGGTGCTATCAATGTAACTCACCAGATTGAAAGATTGAACTATTTGTGATTCACAAGCTGTGCAAGAACATAATAATAATATGGTTAATATATGTACAAATATTTTTTTTGGCATAT
>CAZHNE010000015.1:0-22871 GCA_964533775.1 uncultured Spirochaetaceae bacterium
CCATGTTTTCAGGAAGACCTAATTCTCTTCCTAACTCTCTAACTTCATCTTTAAACAATTCTCTTAAAGGCTCTAAAAGCTCCCATTTTAAATCTTCAGGTAATCCACCAACATTGTGGTGTGATTTAATGACTGTTGGCTTGCCATCAACTGCAGCTTGTGATTCTACCACATCTGGATATAATGTGCCTTGAGCTAAAAAAGAGATATCACCAGCTTTTCTAGCTTCATTGTAGAAAGTATCAATAAATACTTTTCCAATTGCTTTTCTTTTAGCTTCTGGTTCTGTGATACCTTTAAGAGCAGATAAGAAACTATCTTGAGCATCTGCATATTGAAGTCTAATTGAGTAGTTCTCCTTAAAGACTTTTTGAACATTTTCAGCTTCACCTTTTCTTAGCATTGCGTTATTTACAAAAACACAAACTAACTGATCTCCAATAGCTTTGTGAATTAAAACCGCTGCAACTGATGAATCAACACCACCGGAGAGACCACAAAGAACTTGTTTATCTCCAACAGTTTCTCTTATTTGCTCTACTGCTTGATCAACATAATTAGCCATATTCCAGGTTTTATTACACTTACATGTGTTTATAATAAAGTTCTCTAATACTTCTATATTTCTATCCAAGTTTAAAGCTCTTATTCCATAAAAATTATTACCAAGATCTTCTATTTCAGAACTTTGATTTGAAGAAGGTTTTTTGTCTAAATGGTTAAGAATAACGTCTTTACCATAATCAATACCTAAAATAGGGAGTTTTAATTTAAATATTGCATCATCAATTTTTAATGCTTCTTCTACATCAAAAGGATCTCCACCTGAAAAAATAATTCCAGAAGGATTTAATTTCTGTATCGATTCTACATCACTGTTAAAAGGCAATATCTGAGAATACACTCCGATATTCCTAATCTTTCTTGCAATTAATTGACTTTTCTGTGTACCAAAATCTAATACTAAAATAACATCTGACTGTTTTTGATTTTTCATTATAACTCCCCTATAATTTCTTGTGCTTATTGTTGTGTTTTTTTATTATATATTCAATAATAAATACTTTATTTTTATTCAAAAAAATGAAAAAACTTGGAGTCTTTTACTGCTTCTTAGTAATTAAGTAACCCTTGAACAGGGGGATAAGCTTTTACAACTGCTCTAGAGAGAGCATAACCTGCAACTACTCCAACTCCAGCTTGAGCAATATTGCCCGGGATTCCTGCCGCTGCTGCTGCAAAACCTACACTCATAAATATTGCTGTTAAAACAAAGTATCCTCCAGCAACTATTACTATACAAAGAACCATTGCTGCAATAACTTTAGAAGGGGAAACCTTAACACCGTTTTTAATATCTTCTGCACTTCTTTTTACAATGGTTGCAACTACTAAGCCTTCAATTCCATGAACTACAAATGATATTAAAGCCCATTGTGGATATCCTGATATAATATCAGCAATAGCTGTTCCCAAACCTCCAGCTATAAAAGCTGTTAAAGGGCTGAATGTAAATGCAATAAAGCAAATAGCTAAATCACATAAATTTAAATATCCTTTTGTAGGAGTTGGGATTTTTACAATAATTGTGAAAACCACAACAACTGCTGTAAGAACAGCTATTAAAGATGTTCTAAGTGCTGAATTAGTTTGTCTCTTTTCCATATCTAACCTCTTTATTTCTTGAAAATGTATAATAATAAACTAAATAAAATTAATATAGCAAATGTTTGAAAAATAAAATACTTACTTTGAGATAATTGTTGATAATTACTTCTTTTAACCTTTAAACCATAACCTCTTGCTTCTAATGCCATTGCTAAGGATGGAATTGTTTTAAGAGAAACAACTAAGGCACTTGTTAAGGTTGGAAAGAGATTCTTTAAAACTTTCTTCTTAGAGTCTTCTCCCCGCCTTAAGCTATGAGAATCTGATATTTGATTAAAAGCATCAAAAATAGTGGGAATTGTTCTAAAGACTAAGGATATTGTTAAACATGCTTTATAAGGAACAAAGAAAGATTGAAGAGCTAAAATAAAGAGATTCATTCTTGTTGTTAAAAAGAGAAGAGAACAGGCAAAAGTTATTGAAAAGAACCTTAAACTTAGTGTTAAGCTATGAATTAATCCCTCAAAAGTAACTATTAACCTCCCATTGTAAACAAATAAAGCAGTTCCACTTCTTTCATATAAAGGAGAAAATATTAAAACTAACACTATCATTGGGAGTATTGCTTTTAATATTGAATTTGTATTTTTTATACCAACTGAATAAAAAGATAATATTAAAAGCAGTAATGCAAAAGTGACTAAGCCTGAAAAGTGTATAGGAAGAAATACAAACACACATGAAATAAGTAAGGCTATTGTTTTTGCTCTTGGATCTATTTTATATAAAAATCCTCTACCTTCACTATATATTGTTGCACTACTCATAATACTTCCTTTACAACACCATCTTTAAATTGGTATGTTCTGTCAGCAATACTATTTGCAAAATCTTCATCGTGGGTAATTATAACTAGAGCTGCGCCTCTTTTACTTAATTTATCAATTATATAATAAGAAGCTTCGTAACTCATTGCACTGTCTATTTCATCTAAAATAATAAAGGGTCTATCTAAAAGATAGTAAACTGCAGCTTGCAAATACTTACGAAGTGCAAAACTCATCGTAGATGGGGTTTCATCTAGTTCTAAGTTAAAAAGCTCAGCACAAGAATTAACCTTTTCTTTTATTTTAAGGGAGGATAAATCTCCTCTTTTTTCTAATCCGTATGATAATTCTTCATACACTGTTGGTAGAAATATTTGCAAATCTGGGTTTTGGAATAAATAAGCAACTTTTGTTTGTAAGGTTTCTTTTAGTGCTGATTGATCATTTAGTATCACTTTCCCACTCTGGGGATCATCAAGCCCACAAAGGACTCTACTTAAAGTAGATTTTCCACTACCATTTGCACCTACAAGCTTTATTATCTCACCTGTTCTAATTAAAAAGTTATCGCAATTTAAAGAAAACTTTAATTCTTTAGAGCTTTCTCTTACCTTTTCAATTTGTAAATTTTCTACAACTAAACTTTCTTTCTTAATTTGAAGTGTCTTTTGCCTATAATCCCTACTTTCAATTAATCTAGAGTTGTGTAAATAAGTGTTTATATCTTGATGAGTAAATTTAACCTTATAATCATCCTCTTGCTTTATAATTCCATTTTCTAAAGTTAGTATTTTGTCGAATATGTTATTAAACTGATTTAAATAACGAGAACTTAATACTATAAAGGTATTATTTTGTTCTTTTATTTTTTTAGACAATAAAGCCCTATATTCTCTATCTAAATCGTCAAAGGCTTCATCTAATATTATTATTTTGGCATTTATTGCAAAAGAGATTGCTAAAAGAAGTCTTTTTCTCTCTCCTCCAGAAAGTTCAGAGGGAGAAACTTGCCTATACTTTTCAAGTCCCCATTCATTAAGAGCTCTATCAACTATATTTATTATTGTATTTCTATTAATTCCAAGAGTTTCAAAAGGGAATGCTATTTCATTTTCAACAGTAGTTGTAATAAACATTTCCATTGGATTTTGAGAGACATAACAAACCTTGTCAACCAATTCGTAAGGTTCATAATTTGAAATATCTTCTCCAAATAGAGAAATTGTTCCTTCAATGTCACTTGGGATAAATTTAGTTAAAAGATTAGCAATCAAGCGAGCAAGTGTTGTTTTACCTTCATCACTGTTAGCGAGTATTAATACTTTTTCATTTTGGGTTACTATAAGATTTAAATTGTTGAAAGTATTTTCTAACTTCTTTTCTGTCCAACTATGATATTTAAGTTTTAGAGAATTGATGTTTAAAGCTTCCATCTTTATTTCTTCATAACTGGAAGGGTTAGGTAAGCTTCTTCTACTTTACTTGATATTTTAGCTGGTAAATCTTTTTGTTCTTCTTTTGATAAGCCTTTGGCACTTATAGGTGGTAAAATATTTATATAGCAGTCATACCTTCTAAAGCCTTTTTTATCTTCAAAGCCTTGTCTAGAACCTTGTATAGCTAAAGGAACAATTGTACTTTCAGCTCTTAAAGCCATTTTGTAGCTACCTGCTTTCATTTGCCCCATTTTACCAGTTTTACTACGAGTTCCTTCTGGGAATATTAAGACAGATTTACCTTTTTTCAACTCTTTTGTTCCATCTAGTATTGCTTTAATAGAAGATTTAGGGCTTTTTCTGTCTAGTAAAATAGCTTCAACACCTTTTGCAACGGAACCTACAAAAGGAATTTTTAGAACTTCAATTTTAGCTATAGGAGCAGCTTTGAGTTTTAGTTTTCCAACATATGCACATATATCAATTACACTTTGGTGATTTGATATATAACATACATTTGATTGATCTTTTGGCAAATTCTCTAAACCTGTTATGTGAAATCTATAGTTAAGGATAAAGTTTACTAAATTTGCTAAAAAGATTGACCAAGCCCAATACATTTTCTTAGAGGTGTTTCTTCCTCCAAACAATTTTATAATATTCGCAGGAATTATGCAAAATATTATAGTAATAATTGCAGCTACTCCAAACACAATACCAGCGAGAAAAAGGTGTACATATTTCATAATTTATACCATTCTTTATTTATCAATGTATTAAAAAAATAATCTATCTAAAATAGTAAAACAAGACTATTTCTTTCTTATTTTAGAAAAAAGCTTCTTAAATACCCCAACTTCTTCTTTTTTAGCTTCTTTAGTAGGAGCTTTAGCTTTTGAAAGAGGTGCTTTATTTTTAGTATTAACTTTAATTTTAGAGGGTTTTTGACCTGTTTCTAAAGGAGCATTAGGCTTTTTACCACTAACAGTTTTCTTTTGGAGTTGAGATCCACCAAATTGTTTTTTATAATATTCTAATCTTTCTTCTAAAGATAAGCGTTGAATCTCTTCATAGGATTTTCTGTTTTTATCAAAAGAAGACTTATTACTAGAAACATCTCTTGGTTTTCTGTTTACAACATTTCTAGGTTTTCTATTCTTATTATCAAACTCAGTATCTCTAGGTTTTCTCTTCTTATTATCGAATTCAGTATCTCGTGGTTTTCTTCTGTTATTAGGTCTATTGCTTGCTTTAGTATTTACTCTATTTTTAGAATATTTAGAATTTCTAGAAGGAGCATTTCCACCTCTTCTTGACGCATATTCTTTTTGACTAACTAAGTCTCTAAACCTTAAATTCTTACTCTTATCTTCAACTTTAGCTAACTCTTCTTCATCAACCCATAGTACAGGAATTTTCATTTCTATATATTTTTCAATAGGTTCTAATCCGTAAATAAATTCTTCACAAGCTAGAGTTATAGCTTTACCAGTTTTGCCAGCTCGAGCTGTTCTGCCAATTCTATGAACGTAGTTTTCAAAGTCTTCAGGAATATCATAATTTATAACAAGCTCTAGATCATCAATTTGAATTCCTCTTGCTGCTACATCTGTTGCAACTAAGAATTTGATTTTACCTTCTTTCATCCTGTCAATTGTACTTAAACGCTTTGATTGGCTCATATCTCCCATTAAATATTGGGTTGCATAACCATTAACAGTAAGTCTTTTAGATAGTTCAACTGCTTTTGCTTTTGTATTTGTAAATATTAAAGCATTAGCTGTATTTTCTCTTTGCATAAGGTATAAGAAATGTTTAAATTTTTCTTCTTTAGCTACGTGATAAAGTTCTTGAGTTATTTTATCAACATAAATTTCTTCAGAATCTACTTCTATTTCAACTGGTTCAGTCATATAAGACCAAGCTAAGTTTCTAACTCTTGTACTTAATGTTGCTGAAAATAGCATTGTTTGAATGTGTTTCTTTTCTTTAAGAAGAGAAAACATTTTTTGGATATCAGGGTAAAACCCCATATCAAACATTCTATCCGCTTCGTCAATAATAAAGATATCAAATTGTTTAAAATCAATTTTTCTTGACTTTTGAAAATCTAATAACCTACCAGGAGTTCCAACATAAATATCGCAATCTTTAAGGGCATTCTCTTGTTTTTCATAACCAACACCGCCATAAAACACCCCAACTCTTAAATCTATATCGGAGCTTAATAACTTGGCATCTTCTTTAATTTGTACTGCTAATTCTCTTGTGGGAGCTACTATTAGCGCTTTTGGCAAAGGCTTCTTTTGATCAATAGCGATTGCTATTTTTTGCATTATAGTTAATAAATAAACAGCTGTTTTACCAGATCCTGTTTTTGATTGAACCATTAAATCTTTGTTTTGTAAACTTATCGGTAGTACTTTTTCTTGTACGTTAGTGCACTCACTAAAGCCCGCGTTTGTGATACCTTTTAACACATCTTTGTGAAAAGGTAATTGTGTAAATTTCATCTATATATTCACCTTAATTAGGAATTATTCTATTTTATTTAACAATAATACAAATTAGCTATTATTACAAGAATGAGAAGAGTGAGTAATACTTATCTATCAAACTGTTCTTTTTCTCTAATCATTTTCATGAACTTTAAAGTTCTAGTAAAATCAGAGGGGAATTCTGTATCATCAATTTTTCTAATCGGCATAGCAGCCATTGAAGTAGAGGAAATAAAAACTTCATCAAACTTATTTCTTCTTATTTCATCTAAAAGAGGTGCTCTCATAACTACCTCTATTTCTAACTCTTCACTTGCTTCTAATATTCTTGTTCGAGTGATTCCTTCTAAGACATTTTCCTTATCTGCTGTATAAAGTTTATTATTTTTAAATCCATAAAAGTTAGATCTAGTTCCTTCAAAAATATAACCATCTCTATTAACTAAAAGAGCTTCAAATGCATTTTTACTTTTAGCATCTTCTAAAGCTACATAACTTAATAATAAATTACTTGTTTTATATTTTGGAAAAAGCCTTTCTCCTTCATAAGTTGTAACAAAAACACCTTCACTATAATGTGTATCTGGATATGTTATTTTCTTTGTATAAGTTATAAATAACTGTGGATTATCTCCACCTATAATAAGAATTCTAATTGAAGCACTTTCAATTTTATCAATCTTAATTAAATCAATTATACTTTGCTTTATTTCACTTCGCCTAAAATTATGTCTTAGGTGTATTCCTATACAAGAGTTAAACAACCTTGTTATATGGTCATCTAAAAAGATTGCTCTTTTATTAACTACAGAGAGTGCCTCATATACAGAAAATCCAAATTGTACTTCTCTATATGCTACATTAACAACTGCCTCTTCAGCTTTAACTATTTTTGAGTTCATTACAGCGTGTTTTACGAACATTGTTTGCCTTCTTTTATTCTTGGTATTTTAATACTTCTCTAGGTTTGCTTCCGTTTGGTGGGCCAACAATTCCTTTAGCTTCCATATCTTCAACAAGCCTTGCAGCTCTGTTATACCCAATTTTTAGCCTTCTTTGCAAGAAGGAAGCCGAAACATTTCCTCTATCAAAGGCAATTTCTAATGCCTCATTCCAGTATTCATCTTCATCATCCTCTTCACCAATACTAGAAACATCATCGTCGTATGGATCTTCAAAGTATGATTCATCAATATAATCAGGTTCTTCTTGGCGTTTTGCAAAGTTAACAATATCTTCAACTTCTTCGTCACTGAGAAATACACCTTGCATTCTTGTAACAGCTTTTCCATTTGCACTAAAGAGCATATCACCTTTACCTAGTAAATCTTCAGCTCCTGATGTACCAATTATTGTTCTTGAGTCTTGAGTTGATGTTACTGCAAAAGCTACTCTTGTCGGTAGATTGTTTTTAATTACACCTGTAATTACATCAACAGATGGTCTTTGAGTTGCAAAGACAAGATGGATACCAACAGCTCTACTCATTGCTGTTAATCTTGAGACCTTTTCATCTAAATCCTTACCTGCAGTGCTCATTAAAGTTGCAAACTCATCAATAATCAATACGATGTAAGGCATCTTTTGTTGGGCAATTCTATTTTCTTTTATCTTATTATTATAGCCTCTAATATTCCTTACACTCATCTTAGAGAGCATTTTGTTTCTTCTATCCATTTCTTCAATACAAAAATCTAATACTTTTAGAGCTCTCTTAGTTTCAGTAATAACTGGAGTTAATAAATGTGGAATTCCATTATAAATAGTAAGTTCTACTACTTTAGGGTCAACCATAATTAAACGTACATCTCTAGGTGTTCTAGTGTAGAGGATTGAACAAATAAGAGAGTTTATACAAACACTTTTTCCAGACCCTGTAGATCCAGCTACTAACATGTGAGGAGATGTTGCAACATCGAAGGTTTTACAATCTCCATAAAGAGTTCTTCCCATAGTCATAGGAATTGCCATCTTTGAATGGTCTACATTTGTTAATATTTCTTTAAAACCAACTACATCTCTTTTTATGTTTGGAATTTCAACTCCAACAGCAGTTTGACCTGGAATTGGTGCTAAAATTCTAACCTTTTTTGCAGCTAAGTTCATTGCTATATTATCTCTTAAGCTAGTAATTGAGTTTATCTTAATTCCAGGAGCTGGAACTATTTCAAACATAGTAACAGTTGGTCCTTTTACAATATTTCTTAACTCAACATCGTATTTAAACTGAGCTAATGTTTCAATTAATAGTTGGGCTTGTAGTTTAACACTATCATCGATTTCTAGATTTGTAGCAGGATATTCATTTAAGAGAGACTTTGGTGGAAATTTGTACGAGAATTTATTTGGATCAAGCAGGTGGGATGTAGCAAGTCTTGCAACTGCAGACTCTAAGTCTTCCTCTTCTTCAACTGTTGTAATAATTTCTTCTTTTTCATCAACTAAGACAGCATCACCTACAGCTTTAGCTGTGCTATTATAATTTCCCCTAGCATAAGAGTTTTGATCTAATGGCTTTTGATTTCTAATTAAACTTCCATTAGAGGAGAGTGAGGAGGATGTTACATTTTCATTATTGAGAGTGTTTCCAAAATCTACATCTGAAAAATCATCCCCTCTTATAACTTCTTTTCTTTGACTTATATTCTTATTTATTTCATCAATTATACTAGAAGTGGACTGTTTTCTTTTTTCTTGCTTTTCTACAACTTCTTCAACTTCATCTTTTATAGAATACTTTTCTGTAGCTTTTCGTAAATATCCACCTTTCATCACATTTTCAAGTGAAGAAGAGGGTTTAACTTCATTTTGCTTTTTAGAAACAGAAGGACTTTTTCTTGCCTTTATACCAAAAAGAGCTGACACTTTACTCCTAGCTTCTTGTGCTTCCTTATCCCTATAAGCTTGTACTGCAGGACTCTCTTTTTTTCTTGGTAAGTTTAAATATTGGTTATTGTTTTGATTATTGTTTTCAACTCTTTGATTTAAGACAGATACAAAATCAAGGCTTTCTTTATCTTCCATTTGCGTTTTTTGTGGCTTTATAATTGGAGATGGGTTATTTAACTTTGCCATTTTCTCTTCAACATTCTTTTTTGCAAGTTTTAATGTTTCTAGAGAGATAGTTTCTTTAGAGTGTAAGTTTTCAACAAAGTTATCTTCCACTGCTGAATGTACTTCTTTTTTAACAGCTCCATATTTTGCTACATTTCTCGGTGTATTAACTAGTCCAACATCGTAAGTTAAATCTTTTTCTTCTAAAAAGGAGAGCGAAGGCACATCGATTGGTTTAGGGAAATCTATTCCTAAATCACTCTTATCAGATTCAATAATGGGTTGAACATTTTCCACCTTTTTACTGTCTGTTTCTTGTTTTTCTTGAATGGGTGTTTTACTTTCTTTTTTATCTTTCTTATCTTTCTTTTTAGATACTCGTTTTTTCTTATCTCTAGTATTTAAAAAATCAATTATTGGGTTAAATATAATAAGTAAAACAGCCTCTGCAACAAAGCTTATCAATAACCTAAAAGATACTTCTTGGGAAGTTAAACTAGTTGGTAAAAGTGTTTGAACTATTATAGGGGGGAATTCTTGATTAGTTGCCCTTAATGTAAGTAAATACGAACTATAAACAAAAAGAATAAAAATAATAATTTTTATATATGAATAAGGCTTTTTCCCTCGATACATAAAAACCATTATTGAAACAATAAATATTGTTAAATATACAGGAATTAAAAATAAAACTTCACCTGCAATAAAACTAACATTGTCTGCTAAAAAGTAACTTATAAGGTTTGAAAACTCGACTAATTCTGTTGGCTTATTCAGTAAAGTGATTGCTAAAGTTGTAAAAAGAAATAAAGAGGAGATTAAGAGTAAAAGAGCTACACTTAAAGAAAATACAGTGCCTTTTTTATTATTTGCACTATTATTCTTTTTTTCTTTTTCTCTATTTCTTTTATTATCTTCTTTTTTTTCTTTCTTTTTCACATTTAAGCTCACATCTTTTTTAAACTTCATCATATCATATATAGACAAAGTCTTCGACTAAAAATTACAAATTTAAACACGATATCAAAAAATAGCATTTAGTAAATAATGAAAAAGAGCTTCTTTATAGATAGAAATAACTAACTTTTTATAAAGAGTATTTCTACCTTTTCTTTAGTAAACACAACATTCTAGGAGCGTCGATAAAGGGAATTTCTAAATCAATATATTCACTATTCCATTTGCTTTTACATTGTTCTTCTACAATTTGTAATTCAGCATCAACGCTATCTCTTTTTGCCTTATATGCACAAACAATAGAGTCTTTTGTTGTTATTTTATCAATAAGATCAATTATATCGAACAAGGGATGAAATGCTCGAAATGTTACAAAATCAAATTTTGTAGCCACTTCTCTAACATCTTTATCCTTAACAGTAACTCTGTCATGTAACTTTAGGGAAACAAGGGCATTGTTTAAAAAGTTAACTCTTCTCCCCATTCTTTCAATTAAGGTAAAGCTATTATTTTCAAAATAAATTGCTAAAGGAATACCAGGGAGACCTGCACCTGAGCCTACATCACAAATAAGAGAGTTTTCATCAATGTGTTTTTCAATTTCCTTAACAGCTACTAAACTATCCATAATATGTTTAGTTATGATTTCTTCGCCTTCTGCTCCAACTAGCTTGTAAGCTTTATTAAACAGTTCAATCTCTGAGACATATTTTAATAGTTGTTCTATTTGATCATCTTTCATCTTAATATCTACAGTTTTTAAGCATTCTCTTAATATATTATCGTATTTCACTATTTTCCGCTGCCCCACTTTTTTACATGAACCATCAAGATTGCAATGTCTGTAGATCTTAATCCACTTATTCTACTAGCTTGACCAATACTTCTAGGCTTAACACTTTTACACTTTTCTTTACCTTCAGTACTCATTCCGTTGATTGAATCATAATCAAAATCATCAGCTATTTTTATATTTTCTAAACTAGCAAAACGTTTTACTTCTTTGTCTTGCTTTTTAATATAGCCTTCATATTTAACATCAAGTTGTGTTTGATATCTAATAGGCTCACTATAATTTGAAAGTTCTGGAATTGTTTCCATCATATCTTCAATTGTATATTCAGGCATTTTTAATGCTTGAAAAGCATTCTTTCTGTTAAAAGCATTTTGTCGTAGTAATTCTTTTACGCTTTCAATTTTGTTAAGCTTTATTTTTAATCTTTCTAACTTTGCCTTACTTTGAAGACCAACATTGTATCCAATCTCAGTTAATCTTTGATCACAAGAATCGTGTCTCATATTAAGCCTATATTCTGCACGGGAGGTGAACATTCTATAAGGCTCTTCTGTACCTTTCGTTACTAAGTCATCAATTAATACACCTGTATAGCTTTCAGCTCTAGAGAGAACTATTGGTTCTTGTTTTGTTATTTTTTGTACAGCATTTATACCAGCTAAGATTCCTTGGCAAGCTGCCTCCTCATAACCACTAGTTCCGTTAGTTTGACCTGCAACAAATAATCCACTAATTTTTATAGTTTCTAAAGAAGGAAGAAGTTGAAGAGGATCCATGTAATCATATTCAACAGCGTACCCTGGTCTCATAATCTCTAAATTCTCAAGACCTTTAATAGTTTTTAAGAACTTTTCTTGAACAAATTCAGGAAGAGAGGATGAAACCCCATTTAAATACATTTCTTCAGTATCTTCACCTTCTGGCTCAATAAAGATTTGATGCTTATTTCTATCGGGAAATCTAACAACTTTATCTTCAAGAGAAGGACAATATCTAGGTCCAAGGCCTACAATTTGTCCACCATAAAGTGGGGAAAGGTGCATATATTTTCTAATCACAGCATGGGTGTTTTCATTTGTCCAAGTTATGTAGCAGGGAATAGATGGTCTGTCGACCTTTTCATAGTCAAAAGAAAATGGCATCATAGGTTCATCCCCTGGCTGGATATCTAAATTAGAGAAATCAATAGATGATTTTCTAACTCTAGCTGGTGTTCCGGTTTTCATTCTGCCTAATTTAAAGCCATGTTTTCTTAAGTTTGGACCAAGTCCTAGAGCTGCTTCTTCTCCTAGTCTTCCAGCAGAAGCTACATATTCACCTATAAATATTTTACCATCCATAAAGGTTCCTGTAGTTAAAACTACAGTTTTACTAGTTATTTCATGACCTCTTTCTGTTATTACGCCTTTTACAACTTTTTTATCATGATCAATTATTAAATCAACAACAGTGTCCATAAAGATTGAAAGATTGCTTTGTTTTTCAAGTGTATGTTTAGCTTTCATGTGGTATAAGAATTTATCGGCTTGTGCTCTAGGAGACTGAACCGCTGGTCCTCTTCTTCTATTTAAGATTCTATATTGAATCATAGAGCTATCTATTAAGTGAGCTATTTCTCCACCTAAAGCATCAACTTCTCTAACTATATTTCCTTTTGCAAGTCCACCTATTGCAGGGTTACAAGAAAGGCGTGCTATAGCATCAATATTTTGAGTTACTAAAAGTGTCTTAAAGCCAATTCGACTAGTGGCTAAACATGCCTCTAGTCCTGCATGTCCTCCACCAATTACTATTACATCATAATCCATTTTATTTCCTTATTTTCCAACGCAAAAATCACCGAAGATCTTATCTAAAACATCATCGCTTGTAATTTCACCAGTTAAACCACCTAGGGCAACTAACGCTGCATTTAATTCAACAGCAATAATGTCTAAGCCCATATCCACTTCGGCAAGGGAAAGAGCACTCTCTAAAGCTTCTTTAGCTTCTTCTAATAACACTTTTTGTCTATTTGATTCAATTACAAGTGTTGAATCGTCAGATATTTCTAAACCAGAGACACTCTTTTCAATAATTGCATCAAACAATGTTTCAAGTCCTTCTCCGGTAATTGCACTAATCGAAATAGCGTCTTTTCTATGTTTAATATCTCTCTTTGTATAAGCTAAAATAGTTTTAGGGTTATCAACTATTGATCTATCTACTAATGTATCTTCATCAACACCGTCAACTAAATATATAATTACATCACAAGCGTCTATTAATTCTTTAGTTCTCTTTATTCCTTCAGTTTCAATTACATCAGTACTGTCTCTAAGCCCTGCTGTGTCGTACAGTCTAACTGGAATACCTCTAATAACTGTTTGAGCTTCAATGTAATCTCTAGTTGTTCCTTTAATGTCGGAAACAATTGCTCTTTTTTGTTTTAAAAGCAAGTTAAACAGAGAACTCTTTCCTGCATTAGTACTTCCTGCTAATACAATTTTAACACCTTGGCCGTATAGCCTACCTGTTTCATAAGTATTGTATAAAGCTTCTATAGAATCTTTTGTTTGTTTAATTAGATCTCTAGGGAAATCAAAGTCTTCAACTTCATCTTCAGCATAATCTAATTGAATTTCTATTATAGTCATTGCTTGAAGTAAATTTTGTTTTAATCCATCAATTCTTTGAAATAAAGCACCTTCTAATCTACCAAGAGCTAAACCCCGCTCTATCTGACTTTGCGAAGTAACTAACTCATGCACCGCTTCTGCTTGAGTTAAGTCTATAGCGCCGTTTAAGAATGCTCTTAGGGTAAACTCTCCGCCCTTAGCTTGTCTCATTCCCCTCTTACTTAACTCTTCCATAATTGCTGTAATTACAGCTAAAGAGCCATGGCAAGTTATTTCAATAGCTTCTTCTTTAGTATAACCGTGTCCTTCTAAATTTATAGCAAGAACTACTTCATCTATTTTTTCTTTATTTTCATTTACTATAAAGCCGTGGAGTAAAGTTGCATTTTTACTATTTAATAAAGACTTAGGTCTTGAAAAACAAGAAGAGAGGGCTTTTATAGCCCCTTTTCCACTTATTCTAATAATAGCTAATGCGCTTTGATTCCAACCTGTGGCTAGAGCGAAAATAATATCGTTTGTATTGTAAGTTTCCATAGTCTAGATTATAGGACAGAGCGGCATAAAATGACAAGATAATGAACTCTCTTTGACATCTATTTATACCGCTCTCTAAATAAGTATATATTATTTTTTAATTAAAATAATTTTTAACATTGTTAAATGATATATCTTTAACAATTCTATTTAACGTTTGTTTATCATTATAAACTTCACCTTCTTCTACCCAGGTACCAATAATATTACATAAAATTCTTCTAAAATATTCATGGCGAGGATATGAGAGGAATGATCTACTGTCTGTAAGCATTCCAACAAAGTTTGGAAGTATTGATAAGTTTGCAAGAACTTTAATTTGTTCTTCCATTCCATCTTTATGATCTAAGAACCACCAAGCTGAACCTAGTTGAACTTTAGATTTTACCCCATCTCCCTGGAAACATCCCATTAAAGTACATAAAGAATAGTGATCTTTAGGATTAAGTGAATAAAGAATTGTTTTAGGCAATTGGTTTGTTTTTTCTAACTCATTTAAAAAGAGAGATGTGGATCTAGCCACGTCAACATCGTGTGAACTATCATATCCTGTATCAGGACCTAATAAATTAAACATTCTAGTATTGTTATCTCTTTGAGCAGAAAGGTGTAATTGCATTACAATGTTTCTCTTATGATATTCTCTAGAGAGTCTAAGAAGAACGTAGGAGCTATAAGCTTCAGCTTCATAATCACTAATTTCTTCGTTGTTCATTTTTTTCGTAAAGATTGTATTTACTTTGTCTTCACTTAAAAATACTGCAGGAACTCTTTCAAGGCCATGATCTGTTGCTTGACAACCGTGAGCTATAAAATGATCTAACCTTTTGACAAGAGCTGTAACAACGTCGCTAATACTATTTATATCTACTTTTGAAACAGTGGCAAGTTTTTTAATATAATCTTTAAATCCAGCTTTATTAATATTCAATGCTTTATCTGGTCTGTAGGACGGAAGTACTTTAGTCTCTAAATCCCCTCTGTCTCTAATAATTTTATGTGACTCTAAATTATCAACTGGATCATCAGTTGTTCCAACTGCATAAACATTAAACTTCTTCATAATGCCATAAACATCTAAGTCTTTATCACTTTGTAATTTTTCATTTGTGATTTTGTAAATAGTTTCAGCATTTTTTGTATTTAAAGGTAATTTTATATCAAAATATCTTTGAAGCTCTAAATGAGTCCAATGATACATAGGGTTTCCAATTAAGTTTTCAGCAGTTTGAGCCCAAGCATAAAATTTATCATACGGGTCCCCATCACCTGTTATTAACTTTTCATCAATACCAAAAGTTCTCATCTGTCTCCATTTGTAATGATCTCCACCAAGCCAAATATCTACAATAGAATCGAATCTTTTATTCTCTTCAATTTCTTTAGGAATTAAGTGGCAATGATAGTCATAAATTGGCATATCTTTAGCAACTTCATATAATTCTTTAGCAGTTTTTGTTTGTAGTAAAAAATCACTACCCATAAATTCTTTCATAAACATCCCTCCATGTAATAAACTATGATGAAAAAATTATCTCAAGTGAGTTTTTTCTCGACTTAATAATATGGTCTCTCATCATATTTGCGGCTAATTTATAATCCTCATCAAATAAGGCATCAATAATATTTATATGTTCATCGTACGTATCAGGAACTCTAAACACTTTAATTCCTGAATATATTCTTATTCTCTGGTTTTGAAAACTAGTATTTTCTAAAGTTTTAACTAAATATGGGTTTTTACACGCATGGTATATTAAGCTATGAAACTCATCATCAATTTCAAATTCTACATTACTATGCCTATATTCACCACCATATAAATTTTTAAATTCAGTTAGTTTTTCTTTATCAACATACATACCATAGTTTTCAATTATATATGGTTCTAATAATAACCTAGTTTCAAATATAGAAGCAATTAAATTTGGAGTTAATGGACAAACAACAATACCTCTTTTAGATAAAACTTGAACCAACTGTTCTTGCTCTAATCTCATTATAGCTTCTCTAATGGGAGTTCTACTAACACCTAATTCATTAGCTATCATCCCCTCATTAATAAAAGCGTTTGGTTCATATTCACAAGTTACGATTTTATTTTTTATATGATCGTATGCAACTTGTTTTAGAGTCTGTTTTTTCTTTGTCATTTACATTTCCTTAATTAATTAACAAGAGTAAGTATATGGGAATATTGACAAAAACGCAATATCATATACAATGATGTATACAACAATGTATATTTTAAAAGAGGACGTTTATGAAAAAAATTAATGAAGTAACAAAGACAGTATCTAGAAAAGAATCAATTCTTCAATTTGGTGAAGGAAATTTCTTAAGAGCGTTTGTTGATTGGCAAGTAGATATAGCTAATGAAAAGACAGACTTTGATTCAAACATAGTAATAGTACAACCCCTACCAACTGGGCTTAGTGATATGATTAATGACCAAGATGGTCTTTACACCACAATAACTCGTGGAATTAGAGATGATGAAGTTGTAGAAGATTATAGAAAGATAACTAGTGTTAGTCGCTCTATTAATATATATAATGAGTTTGACAAGTACATGGAGTTAGCTAAAAGTAAAGATTTAAAATTTGTAGTGTCGAATACAACTGAAGCTGGAATATCTTACGATGCAAGTTGTAAAGTAGATGATGCTCCTGCCGCCTCTTTCCCTGGAAAAGTTACTCAACTTCTTTACAAACGATTTAACCACTTTAACAAAAAAGGTCATGGGTTAATCTTTATACCTTGTGAGTTAATTGATAAAAATGGCGATAAATTAAAAGAAATAATACTAAAACACGCAAAAGACTGGAAACTAGAGGATGAGTTTATACTTTGGGTAAAAGATGAATGTACTTTTACTAACTCCCTAGTTGATAGAATTGTAACAGGATATCCTAGAAATGAAGCTGAAGAGATTTGGAAAAAGATTGGTTATAAAGATAACCTATTAGACACTGCTGAGTTATTCCACTTATGGGTAATTGAAACAGATAAAGATGTTAACAAATTAAGAGAAGCATTTCCTTTAGATAAAGCTGGCTTAAATGTTATATTTACAGATGATATGTCTTTTTATAGAACAAGAAAGGTTCGTATTTTAAACGGTGCTCACACTCTTATGGTTTTAGCAGCTCACCTTTATGGAATTACAACGGTCGATGAAGCTTTAAATGATGAAGTGGTTTATAAATTTATCAAAGAAGGTTTGTTCCAAGAAATAATTGAATCTATGGATGGGGATAAGGATATGTTAATTGATTATGCTAATGATGTATTAACTAGATTTAAAAACCCTTTCTTAAATCACCAGGTATTAGCCATTTCTTTAAACTCTACTTCTAAGTTTAAAACAAGAGACCTTCCTTCTCTTTTATCATATGTGGAAAAGTATAATAAAGTACCTCAAGCTTTAAGCTTCTCTCTTGCATCTTTAATAAGATTCTACAAAGGAAGTGAAATTGAAAACAGAAGCATGAAAGGCTTCTACAATGGTAAAGAGTATACAATTAGTGATGATGAGGCTGTATTAAAATTATTCCATTCTCTTTATGAAGAAAATGATGAAAATAGTGAAAAAGGTAGAAAGGCTATTGTAAATAGTGTTTTATCAAATTCCAAATGGTGGGATAGCGATTTAACTAAAATTGAAAACCTTGAAGATAGCGTCTTAGGCCATTTTACTTCGATTTGTGAAAAAGGTATGAAGACTGCTCTCAATGATTTTGTAAATAGGAAAAATTAATGGAAAATAAAAATATTAAAATTAGAGAAGAAGACAATGTATTAATTGCATTAGCTCCTTTAGAGAAAGGTGGGACGGTTGTTCATGAAAATGGCTCGTTTACTCTTTTAGAAGATATTCCTTTAGGGCATAAAATTGCTCTAGAGGATATTAACAAAGGCGAAAACATTATTAAGTATGGATACCCTATTGGTAGTGCTACATCCCTTATTAAAAAAGCTACTCATGTTCACACTCACAATGTAACTACGAATTTAAGTGAACAACTTGAATATACTTTTGATCAAGAAAAAGCTGATCTTTTAAAAAAACAGTGGGAAGAAGAAAATCCAAAAGAAGATGATATATTTATAAATGCATTCGTTAGAGAAAATAATGATATTGCAATTAGAAATGACATTTGGATTGTCCCAACTGTTGGCTGTGTAAATAAAATTGCCTCTACTTTAGAAATGTGGGGAGAAGAAAAAATTAAAAACACTAATATCGATAAGGTATTAGCTTTAAACCACCCTTACGGTTGCTCCCAAATGGGAGATGATCATGAAACTACTAAAAAAGTATTAGCTAATTTAGTAAAACATCCTCACGCTGGTGGTGTTCTTGTTTTAGGTCTAGGTTGTGAAAACAATACAATTGCTGAATTTAAAAAAGAATTAGGTTCATATAATAGCGATAGAGTTAAGTTTTTAATTGCTCAAGAAAGTGAAGATGAAGTAACTGATGCAAAAAATCTTCTTCTCCAATTAATAGATTACGCTTCTAAAGCTAAAAGAGAAAAGGTAAGCATTTCAAGATTAAAAATTGGAATGAAATGTGGTGGCTCTGATGGATTATCAGGTATAAGCGCTAACCCTTTAGTCGGTCTTGTTTGTGATAAATTATCATCACACGATTCTACTGTTGTTTTAACTGAAGTTCCTGAAATGTTTGGAGCTGAACAAGTTTTAATGGATAGATGTGTTAATGAAGATGTGTTTAACGATTGTGTTAACCTTATAAATAACTTTAAACAATATTACATCGATCATAACCAGGTTGTTTATGAAAACCCTTCTCCTGGCAACAAAGACGGTGGAATTACCACCTTAGAAGATAAATCCTTAGGTTGTGTACAAAAAGGTGGAAAAGCTCCTATTGAAGGTGTTTTTAACTATGCTCAACTAATTGATAAATCTGGGTTAGTACTTCTTGATGGACCTGGAAATGATATTGTTTCTACTACAAACATGAGTGCAAGTGGTGTTCATTTAATTCTTTTTACAACAGGAAGAGGGACTCCTCTCGGTTCTGTTGTTCCTACTGTTAAAATAGCTACTAACAACACCTTAGCGACAACTAAAAAGAATTGGATAGATTTTGATGCCTCTACTTTATTAACTGAGGATAAAAACTTAGTAAGAGATGAGTTAATTCAATATATAGTTGATCTTTCAAATGGAGAAATTAAAACTAAAAATGAAATTAACAATTACAGTGAAATTGCAATATTTAAAAATGGTGTAACCCTTTAAATATAAAACCCTTTATAAACAGTCCTCTAAAGTTTTCTTTAGGGGATTTTTTTTATTCCTCTTAGCTTGAATATTAATTAAGATACAAGATATTATTAAACCCATATGAAACACATAGATAAAATTGAAGCAGTTAGAAACAGAAGCATTTTATATAGGAATATTAGAGAATTTTTCTTTAAGAAAGATTATTTAGAAGTAGAAACACCCTCCCTCTCTCCAACCTTAATTCCAGAGGCTACTATTGAAAATTTTTCTTCCACTTTTATTTCAGACTTTTTACCTTCTAAAGAATTATATTTAATTCCTTCTCCTGAAATTTTTATGAAAAAATTAATAAGTGAGGGGTTTCCATCCATGTTCCAGTTTTCAAAGTGTTTTAGAAATAGTGAACAAATAGGAAACCAACACAATATAGAATTCTCAATGCTAGAGTATTATTCACTAAATATGGATGAAGAGGATTCTATAGAACTAACTAGAGAAATGATTGAAAAAACTCATCTAGCAGGCACTCCTAGTTGGGCTCTTCCTCCATTTAGAAAAATGAGTGTTAATGAAGCTATGAAAAAGTTCTGTGATGTAGATTTAGAAAAGTGTCAAAGTCAAAACCAACTATATGAAAAAGCTATTAAACTTGGATTAACTAGTGTGAAAAGAAATGAAAGTTGGGAATCAACTTTTAATAGAATCTTTTTAACTTTTGTTGAACCTAGCCTACCACAAGACAAACCTTTAGTATTAGATGAATACCCTAAACAAATAGAATGCTTAGCAGCTGATAATACCACTTCTCCTTTTAAAAAAAGGTGGGAAATGTATATTGGTGGCTTTGAAGTAGCAAATTGTTACAATGAAGAGAGAAACCCAGATAAGGTAGAGCAGTTTTATAAAAAAGAATATGCTAAACTTATTAGTGAGAGATCTTCTTCCTCTAGAGTAATACCTGATATAGATGATGAGTATTATAAGGTGTTTAAAAGCTTCCCACAAACTAGCGGAGTTGCAATAGGTATGGACAGACTTTTGATGAGTCAAATGCAAATTGATAATATTAGGGGGGTGATTCTTTTCCCCTTTTCTGATATGATATTATAGTTAATAAAATTTAATTCCATTATACAGAGGTAATAAGCATGATTAAAGCAGGTCAAATTGAGAAAGGAACAGCTCTACTTATTAAGGGTCAACCTTTCATTGTTATTGATAGAGAATTCGTAAATCCAGGAAAAGGTTCCGCGTTTTGTCGTATGAAACTAAGAAATCCTGCAACAGGTCAAGTTTTATCTGAAACTATGAAAACTCAAGACAACGTTGAAGATATTTCTATTGATGATAGAGATTGCCAATATTTATATAATGATGGTGAATCATTTCACTTAATGTTAACTGATACTTATGATCAAATTGAAGTGCCAATGGCAAGTTTTCCTGATTATGAGTACCTCATGTTAGATGGGGAGACTTATCGCTGTTTATTCTGGGAAGCTCAATTATTAGATATTCAACTACCAACTAAAGTTGTATTTGAAGTTGCTGAAGCAGAAGAAGCTATTAAAGGTGATACTGTTCAAGGCGCTACAAAAACTGTAACAACTGAAACAGGGTTACAAGTTAGATGCCCTATATTCATTAAAAAGGGTGAAAAAATTAGAATTAATACAGAAACTAAAGAATATTTAGAAAGAGTAAACGACTAATAAACAATAACTAATAAACACAAAGGTCAAAGCAAAAGCTTTGACCCTTTTTTATTTATATCAATGCAACATTTTTAGTTACATTATTTTATGAGTGTAATGCAACTGGATCATCCTCAGGTTCTCCCCTACGAACATTTTTCATCAAGAAGAATGCTACAGCCATATTTAGAGCTGCAAAGACAAATAAGCTTTGAAAGCCAAATTGATCAATACAGAAACCTGTAATAGGTGGTGAGATTATTGAAGCTAATTGGCTAAAGAAATAATACAATCCGGTGTATATTCCCATAGTTTTATAGTCTGCCATTTGCCAAAGCATTGGAAAGCTATTAGTAACTACAGTAACCCAGAAAATACCAAATAAGAATAAAAGTGCCCAGAATGTATATTGTCTAGCGGACTGGGAGAGATTAATTGTTAGTCCATTATGTGCAAAAACAGCTAGTAGAACTACTATTAAACCAATAAGAGCCATTCTTATAGTTTTCTTTCTACCAAACTTATGAGCAAACTTACCTGATGGGATAGCAAATATTGCATAAGCTATACCAACCATACCTGCTGCTAATGAAGCTGTTCCTTGAGTAGTTTTTAACACTTCAACACTATATAACCCAACAAATGGAAGAACTCCCTGATAAGCTATAAACCAGAACAACAATGATAAAAGGATAAATAATGCGCTCTTATCTTCTTCTGCGAAAATAAGTTTTAAGCTTTTAAGTATAGGTGCTTTTTCATCGTCATCTTCATCTTTATAATTTCCATCTTTTTCTTTTACAAAAATAAATAACAATATAACAGCTGCTATTACTAATATACTGGCTGTAGGGAATGCTAAAATATTTACATATGTGGTGCCTTTTACTGTTATAGGGACATCCATTAGTCTAGCTAGTCCAACTGTTCCAACAATTGTTGCAATTCCTCCCATAGTATTAATAACACCATTAGCCTCTGATCTAATTTCACCTGGAATCATATCAGGCATAAGTGCTACAACAGGTCCACGAACAGCTTGCTTAAAAATGTTAAGTAAGAATACTAAAACTATTAGCAGCCAAAGAGAATGTAACGCGGATAAAGGGATTAAACCAAAACAAATTGCTGTTAAGGGAAGAAGTATAATAATAAACGGCATTCTTCTTCCAATAGGAGATCTAGTTCTATCACTTAATGCACTAAATACTGGAATAAGGAAAATTGCCAGTATGTTATCTAAAGTCATTATTGATCCAATTAGTCCCTTTGAATCTATGTATTTAGATAAAAATATAGGTACATATGTATCATATAAGGGATCCATTAACCCCATAGTAAAAAAGCCCAACCCAATTAAAAACGTCGTTAAATAATATCCCGACAGATTTTTTTTCTTTTCAGTTTTCATCTATTCGCACCTCAATTAATATTATATTTTATTCTATCATATATTTATTGATAAATGGAAATATATTTAAAAATAAGACAAAATCTCCGCACCAAAGAATTGTTTTCACTATTTTCGACTATTGTTAAAATTTTAAATATGATATAAACCATAAGAGTATGAAAATTGAAACT
>CAZHNE010000016.1:0-9604 GCA_964533775.1 uncultured Spirochaetaceae bacterium
CTGTATATTGCAATAGTAGTCATACCAGGATAAGCAAGAGGCATTACAACTTTAGTCATAATAGTCCAATCACTAGCTCCATCAATACAAGCAGCTTCCATTATGGAGTTTGGAATTTGATCAAAATATGCTTTAAGAGTCCATGTTCCAATAGGTAGAGTTAAAGCTACATAAGCTAAGATTATTGAAGGGAACCTATCAATCATACCTAAGTTTTGTAACATAGGATAAAGCGATACAAGCAATAAGCCTTGAGGGAATGCTTGGCTAATTAATATTAATCCCATAACTTGTTTTCTTCCTTTATAGCGGAATTTAGAAAAACTATATCCAGCAAGAGAAGAAACTACAGTAGATATTAAACATGAAACAGCAGCGACCATAAGTCCGTTTCTCAAATAACCTAAAAAATCTTTATTATTTAAGATTCTTTTCAAGTTTGAGAAATCAAAGTTATTAAAAAATGTAATTTTGTACATTTCTGAAGCAGGTTTCAATGAAGTTGATATCATCCAAAGTTGTGGAAAAAATGCAAAAAATCCGATAGTTAAAATAAATACCCAGAAGAAAATTTTAAAAGCTGACGTTTTCTGAAACATGTTAATCTTCCTCCTTTAAATTTCTTAAATAGACCCAACTAAATGCACTTAATAAAACAGCCCAAATTACACCTAATGCTGCAGCACGACCCAAGTTATATTCTTTAAATGCTTTTTTATATACTTCGATAGCGAAGGTTGAGGTTGCTCTTTCTGGCCCACCATCAGTCATTACATTGATTAAGTCAAAGTGCTGTAAGTTTGAAATAGTACCTAATATTAATATAAGAATTAGAACTGGTTTTATTGAAGATAAAACTACATGTCTAAATACTTGTATATTGCTAGCACCATCAATTCTAGCTGCTTCACAAAGTTCACTTGAAACTCCCTGAAGTCCACCCATTATAAATGCCATGTACCAAGGAAACATCTGCCATGTTCTAGCTGTCACAACAGCTACCATTGAAGTTTTCTTTCCAGCTAACCAAATCACATTAGAGTCTATAACTCCAATTTTAATTAACAACGCATTTAAGATTCCATAAGAACCATTAAAAATCCAGCTCCATAAAAATCCAATAGCAATTCCAGGAATTATCCAGTTGACTAAGGTTAACCCTCGCAAAAATTGTGAGCCCTTAAACTTTTCATTCATTAGAATTGCCCAAAGTAATCCTAGAAAAAATGGACATATTGTTGAAAAGAAAACAAATTTAATGGTTGTCCAAATTAACGGCAATGTATTTGGGTCTTGAAATAATTTTACATAATTCTCAAATCCAATAAAATCATTCTTTGGGAAAATCAAATTCCTATTTGTAAAACTAATAAAAATTGAATTAACAAAAGGATATAAAATCATCAGTAAGAAAATCAATAAAGCCGGCAGTACTAGCAGCCAAGCCATGATGTTACTGTTTTTAGAATTTGTTCTCATTTTTTCTCCATCTCTTAAACAATCCACTCCCAATTACTTAAGAGTGGATATATTGTAATTAAAACCTATATGTTTTTAATTCTTGAAACCATATCTGCAGCTGCTTCTTCAGGACTCATTGAACCTGAAAGAACGGACTGTAAATTTTCAGTAATAATTGAGTTATATGCTGAATAGTTTTGACCAGCTGTTTCAGCAAGTCTACCACCGTCAAGGATTGGAGTCCATGAATTGGACCAGTAATCGTTTGCAACTTTATCACTTGCTAAAACGCTCTTCTTAGAAGGAAGCATTCCAATCTCGTCAAAGTAATTCAAAGCAACTTCTTCACTAATTAAATGTTGAATGAATTTTTTAGCATCATCTTTTTTAGTTGAACGGTCGATAATTACTAATAAGTGTCCCCAACCGCTAGCTTTAGGAGTATCACCTTTGTTTAACACTGGGTTAACTTGAGGTTTAGCATAATCTTGGATATCACCAAATGCTGGATTTGTTATTGAACCTTTAGCTAATAGTGCATCATTATAGAATGCTACTCTACCTTCTTTAAATAAAGTTCTAGCGTCCCCTCTACCTACAGCACCTTGGATATAACCATTGTCTGAAAGAGTTTTAAACCATTTGATTGCTTCAATAGCTTCTGGACTATCTAATACACAGTTCCCATTACTATCAAATACGCTAGCACCGAAAGTCCACAACCATACCATAAAGTCTGGAGCAGCGGTTCCACCGTCTTTTGTCATCGCAGCAAAGGGAAGAATATCGTTTCCAGCATCATTGTCAGTATTTGCAGGGTGGTTGTTTTTAACCATTTCCATAGCTTTATCAAAATCAGCAAGTGTTACGATATCAAAATCAACACCACTGTCTTTTAAAATTTGAGTGTTTGTAATCATACCCATTGGAGCTACTGTCCAAGGTACACCATATTGAACACCATTATAATTACCAACAGAAATTGATCCTGCAGCAAAATTATCTTTAAAATAGTTTGCAGGAAATACAGTTGATAAATCAGTTAATACTCCGGCCTGTGCTAAGGCTGGTAACATTCTAATATCAATTTGAGCGATATCATATTGTTCTCGTCCTTGAGCTCTTAAAGCCAATTGAGATTCTGTTTCTCCCCAAGGCCAGTTAATTTGAGTTACTTTGTTAGAGGCAGGTTGTTCTTCATTAAAAGAATCTATCATATAATTGAAAATTCCTTTTGAAGCCTCTTCGCTTCCACTCCAGTTACTCCATGTCATGCCCTCTTGGGCTGCTGTCTCTTGAGCTCCACTAGCAAATACGCTAGCAAACACAAGCGACATAATTGATAAAACACATAATGTCTTTTTCATAAATTTCTCCTTCTATTTATTATTTATTATTTCTACACTAAAGAGTCTAATTCGTTTTTCATTCCAAGTTTTTAAGAACTTGATTGCAAAACTATCGCCCTCTTCAGTGATATTCACTTTGACTAATCTTTGATAATTATTTCTAATCTCTATTGTTTCTAATGGTTTATTGTTTTTATAAACAGTTAAATCAAAATCTTTAACTAAAGAATTTGCAACTGAGAATATATCGTCAACCATATGACTCTTATGAACTTTTAACTGTCTAGAACTAACTAATTCTCTCTCTAAACTAGGATCAAAATATAGGTTTACTTGATTAAAATCTTTTGCTTTAACTTTAAGTTCACACTCTACTTGATCACTAACCCAACCGTTATACCCGTTATACGGCCTATCGTAACCATTAAATAAGTTTTCTTTAGAATATATAGAAAAATCATCTAAAATTATAAAGGGATTAAAGTATTGAGGTTTATTTAAATTCCCCATTAAGAATCCTGGTAAGTTTTCATCTAAAGTTGGAAAACTTACAAGTGAAGATGCTTTAAAAGATAGGGTTAAATATGATGGCTCTTCTACTGTAAAAAGCGAAAGACTTACTATATTTCTACCTTTATTAAGCTTAACAGTCTTATGCTTACCATAACCAATATCGAATCTATGAGGTAAAATATCTTTTCTAACTCTAATACTTATATTAGTATCTTTTTCACTATCTATAACAATACTTGTATTTTGGATAGCTTCACTAGGAACTGTTAAGAATATTTCACTCTCTTCTGCTTTTATACTGCCACACTCTTTTCCTGGCACTTTAGAAATAGTAGAACTAACAAAAAAGTCTGTAGGTTGATTTATATCTTTAGCTGCTTTATCAATTAAGAGAACATCTTCAAGTCTTTTTTGAACTTCATTATAATCTTGTTTTAAGCAACTTGTTGTTTTATTTTCTTTAACTAAATAAGATGCAGCAATACCTGCTGCTTGTCCTGATAAAGCACAAGTATTCATAACTCTTGAGCTTGAAAAGGATGAGTGTGTTGTTCCTATTATTCTTCCACATAAAAGTAAATTTCCAACTTTACTTGAATAAAGAGTAGATAAAGGAACTGGGAAAATACCAATTGGAATTTGGATACAACTTTTCTCTTTACTATAAATCCCACCTTCTGGGTGGAAGTCTAAAAACCAACCACTATAGAAAGCCACATCATCAAAAACTTTTTTATCTTTAATGTCGTTGTAAGTTAAAACAGTATCTGTTTTAAATCTTCTAGTTTCTCTTTTACCTGGAATATTTCCAACCCAATCAAGTTCCAAATAATCTGCATCAAATTTTCCACTATTTTTGATATAGTTTAATATTCCATATACAAGTTTTTTCAATTCTAAGGCAATATCGTTGGATTTAGATAACATATCACAATTGCCACCATATTCAACCCACCAAAAATCTAATCCATTTGTAGTTTCATTAACTATTCTGCCATCTGTATTAATTAGTTTTTCTATATACTCAATTGGGTAAGCAAAAGAGGGAGGTATAAATTTTACTTTATAATCTTTCTTTTCAGTAAAAAATAATACTGAGCTTCCTTGAGTACATTTAGAAGGAACATCAGGAGCTAATTCTTCTTGATATTCGTCTTTACTTTCTTTACCTATTATATAAGGAATGCTAGTTGCAGCTGCAACTACACCATCACCAGAAGCATCTATAAAAATATTACTTTCTATATGGTAATGAACCTCTCCTCTTACAGAAAAAGCTTCAATAGATTCCACTCTATTTTCTCTCACTTTAGTTGAGACTACTAAAGTTCCTAACAATAAAGTTATGTTTTCTTCATCTAAGACAGCTTCTAACAACACCTCATCCCAAATAAAAGGATTCAAACTCTGATTTATATATTGATTTCTTAATTTTAACTCACCAAGAATCCCCATTTCTTCAGCCATAATGTTTCCACCACCTGAGGAGCCCCTTGTCCAAACTCTAATTTCACTAGAGCTATTTCCACCAAGTACTGGGGACGAATTTATTAATAGTGTTTTAGCGCCGTTTCTAGCAGCAGCTATTGCAGCTACTACACCAGAGACCCCGCCTCCAACTATTGTTACTTCATAATTTAATATTTCTTTCTTCATACCTTAAGTATAGGGTATAAATTTTATAAAACAATGTACTATTCGGCTCATATAATGAAATAAACTGCTAAAAGCTAGAACAAAATAGTACATTTTTAAAATAAAGTTTTTCTTTAGTTGACTTATACCTCTATTACTATATAATGAAATTTATGGAACAAAGCCGTTATTCTAAAATAGCAAATTTTTTAAATAAATTATCCTTTCATTATGATGCTACTATTTGCATAAAGGACTTTTCTGGCTTTATTTCAGTGAATCCTAGCTTTCATACAGCTTTAGCTCCTTTTTTAATTCACGATAAACCATATTGTAAATATATCAAATCAGATCCTGCTGCATTGATGTATTGCCAGTCTCAAATACCTCATATTATAAAAAAATGTCATGAAACAGGATGTAGTTTTACTGGCACTTGTCATGCAGGCATGTGGGAAATTGTAGTACCTATAAAGCAAAACAATCATATAATTGGTGCAATTTTATTTGGATGCTACAAACAGAGTTTACCACCTGTAAAAAAGGGGTATAAAAGAATCCATTCAAGATTTTCTTCTCTTTCTTTAGATAAACTAAGCTCGCTTTGGGATAATACATCTACAATTCCCAATGAAGCAGAAATCGAATTAATAACTGCATCTTTAGACGTTATTTCAACTAATATTGCAATGCTACAAAATCCAAATTCTTTTACAGAGTCATTATCTACAACTGAAGAAAGACTTCCTTATGATCATATGATTAAAAATGCTATTGAGTTTATGAAAATTCACACTAAAGAGAAACTAAGCTTAGATGTCATAGCCAATCATTGTAATTATAGTCCATCTTACTTATCAAGACATTTTAAAAAAGTTGTTGGAGTAAATATTAATACTTACATGAATAAAATGAAAGTTGAACTTTCTAAAAACTACCTACTAAGAACAGATGATACTTTAGCTCAAATTGCTGAAGATCTTGGTTTTTCTGATGTTTCTTATTATAGTAGAATCTTTACAAAGATTTGCGGTATATCGCCTGGCAACTTTAGGAAAAAATATTTAAGGATGGTTTTTAATGAGGGATTATAAAAACATAATACAATATATAGAGTTTTTAAAAAGCACTTATGGACTAGAGATAACCATTAAAGATTATAAAGGGTTTGTTTATGAAAATGAAACAATGGAGTTTATGCTACGTCCATATTTAGCTCACACCAATCCTTACTGTATGTTTGTCAAAGAAAAAGATGAGAGTTACTCTAAATGTTTAAAAAACAACAGACTGTTGATAGACGAATGTATAAAAAAGGATTTCTTTCTTCATTATTGCCATGCAGGTATATGTGAATTAATTATTCCCATTAAAGAAAACAAAAAAGTCTATGGTTCAATAAATATATCTCATTTTAATATTTCTCCTAAAAAGTCTCAACAATTAGTAGGAAACACTTTTAAAACAGAAGAAAGAAAAACAGAAGGCAAGAGAAAATTTAAAGTTTTTGCACGATCTACTTTTGTAGACTGCTCAACTTTAGTTCCAGGGTTAAAGCTTTTATCTTCATATTTGCTACTATTAATAAAAAATTCATCTCAAAACAAAAATAATGTGGAAATAGCTGATGAAGAGAGATTAAGAAATTACATACAAGAAAACATATCCCATAAAATAGTAGCTGATAATATAACAACAAATTTAAAAATCTCAAGAAATCAATTAACAAATATCATAAAGAATAGTGGTATGAAAAATATTAGAGCTTATGTAAATACAATTAGAATTGAAATGAGTGAAAAACTATTATTAAACACTAATAAATCTCCAAAAGAAATCGCTCTTTCACTAGGTTTTAAAGGTTATAAGCATTTTGAAAACTTATTTAAAGAAAAAGTAAATATTTCACCAGATGATTACAGAAAGTATTATATTAATGAAAAGCACTATTAATAAAAGATTTCTTAATTATTTTACTAGAATTTTTCTACAAAGATAACTTTTCTTTAAGACGTTTAGCAACGGTTATTGGTATTTTACCTTTTTTAGCAATTTCTTCTTCACTTCTTTTTAAGATTTCTTCAACACTGCCAAAAGTTTTCATAAGATTTTTTGATCTTTCTTTTCCAATTCCCTTAACATCTTCTAATAACCTAAAAGCTACTTCTTTACTTCTTAGGTTTTGGTTTGCTGTTGTAGCAAATCTATGACATTCATCTCTTACTGCAATTAAGGTTTGTAAAGCTAAAGAGCTTTCATCTAATCTTAGTGATTGTCTATCATCATTAAAAACTATCTCTTCATACTGTTCAGAAAGACCTACAATAGGAATTTCACTTAATCCAAGGTCTTCTAGAATTTCACTAACTGCATTAACTTGCCCTTTTCCACCATCAATTAAAATAAGGGAAGGACGTTGAAGATTGTCGTTAATAACTCTTGAATATCTTCTTGCTGTAGCTTCTCTCATAGCCTCATAGTCATCAATTTTACCATCGAGTGATTTAATATTAAATCTTCTGTAATTAGCTTTATCAGGATTTCCATTTTTAAATGAAATTAAAGAAGCTACAGTATATTTTCCCGACAAGTGAGCTATATCAAAACCTTCAATTAAGGTAGGAAGTTCAGGAAGATCTAATTCTTTTTGAAGTTCTTCTAAAGCTTCAGTGTTGTCTTTGTTTCTAAGACGTTTCTCTACGTCCCTAGAAGCATTTTCAGTAGCCATCCTGAGTATTCTATAATGTTTACCCTCATACGGCACATCAACGTTTATATCAACACCTAGCTCTTCTTTAAAGAACTTAGATACATACTCAATGTTGATATCATGGGAAATATATAATTGATTTGGTAATTTTAGTCCGTCTGAGTAATATCTTATTAAGAAAGCTAATAAAGAATCTGTTTCATCACCTAAGGTTGTACCTCTGTATAACGCTCTACCCATTAAAGCACCATCTCTCATTTGCATTATACTAATTGTATATAAAGGACCCCGCATTTCAATTGCAGCATAATCTCTTTTTTCTTGATTAAAGTCCATTGCTTGTTGATTAGTGGTAATTGTTAATAAAGCATTAAGCAAATCTCTTTTTTCAGCAGCTTTTTCAAACATTAATTCTTTAGAAAATGTGTGCATCTCTTTTTCAGTCTGACTTATTAACTTATCATTATCTCCTGAGAGTAGTTTTTTTACCTGATTAACATCTTTAGCATATTCTTCTTTTGTAACTTTATTACAACAAGGAGCTTTACACCTCCCTATATGATAATATAGACAGGGGTTTTTCCTTTTCTTTAGAGGAGTAGAACACTTTCTAAGTGGATACATCTTTTCAATTAAATCTAAATAAAGTTGTAAGCTTGCAACACCTGGAAATGGCCCATAATAAGAAGATCCATCTTGAATAATTCTTCTTGTTTTATAAACTTTAGGAAAGTCTTCCTTTGTCATTCTAATAACTGGGTAACTTTTACCATCTTTTAAATCGATATTGTAATGCGGATTGTACTTTTTTATTAAGGTATTTTCTAATACAAGAGCTTCGTATTCATTACCTGTAATTATATGATCAATCTGTTTTATTTTTTTTACTAAGGCTGCTGTTTTAGCGTCCCTATTAGATAGAAAATAACTAGTAACTCTTTTTTGTAAATCTTTAGCTTTTCCCACATAAATAACTTTTTTATTAGTATCGAGCATGAGATATACCCCACTGTCGTGGGGTAAAGATTTCGCTTGTTCACTTGGAGTTAAAAACTCCTCATTTACACTATCTCCAAAAGAAGTTACTTCAGAATCTATCTCTTTATACATTTTTTATAATAGCTTTTCCTCAAATATTATTTTAGCTCTACCTTTTAAAGGGTTTTCCTTTCCTTCAAGCATTAAGGCTAAAGCTTCTCTTTCTTTTTTAGATAAGGTAACAGAACCCAATACATGGTTTCTAAAAGCATCAACAGAAATGGGACATACCTTTTCAACAATTTCTAATATCTGCTGGGCATACACTCTTATTTCATATTGAGCATGAGGATCTAATCTTAATTTAAGAAAGTGAAAAAGATTTCTTAAATCCATTTGCCAATACCATTCTGTGTATAAAGAAAGAGGTAAGTCGATTCTAGCAAGCTCTCTTGCAATCCCCATATCTAATAATTCATGATAATTATCAAATATTACTTTTTTATCTTCATCAAATTTTTGAAGAACTTTATCTGCAATTTCTTTATCGACAGATTCAGGGGTTCTTCCTTGCTTGTTATCTGAACTTTGCTGATTAATATGTGCATAATCTGGTCTATAGCATTCATCACTCATAACACTGTATCTACCTGAGATTTCGTTTATTTTACCAGTTCTATGTCTAACCCACTGTCGGGCAACAAAAATAGGCATTTTAACGTGGAAGGTAAAGTTTACCATTTCAAAAGGAGAGGAGTGTTCGTTTCTTAATAAATAGTTTATTAACCCTTTATCTTCTCTATAACTTTTTGTTCCATCTCCATAAGAAATTCTTGCAGCTTGAACAATTCTACTATCGCTACCACAATAATCTACTAATCTAATAAACCCATGATCCAATACAGGATATTCTTTATCTAGAATCTTCTCTGCTTCTTCAATTACACAATGAGCCATA
>CAZHNE010000016.1:9704-21907 GCA_964533775.1 uncultured Spirochaetaceae bacterium
TATCTATTTTTTTAATAGCTTCATCCACATTTTTTACAATAATAACTCTACTTATGCAAGTGTCTGCAGCTTGCATAGCTCCGTCAATTAAAACTTTCTTATATTCTTTTTTAACGTAAAGATTTGCTTTTGCATAAGATTTTTCTGTTAAATCGGCTCCTGAGAGAATAATTCTCTCAACACCTAAGCAAACAGCTTCTCTTAATATTCTCTTCATGCATATAGGTCTAACAAAAGCAATAATAAGGGTTAAAGGATGAAGTTTACTCTCTTCTTTTGCTTCTGCTTTAAATGTAAACTTAACCTCTTTACTACTTATATCTGTTATTGTAGCTAATCCTTTAACAGAATTAACAACTCCAGCAGAAAAAGTATCCCCCGCTTTTAACTTAAGTATCTTTTTAATATGCCTACCTCTTTCATCAGTTAGAGAAAGAGTGTTTTTGTCTTCTAATTGCTCAAATAATATAATATTCATACTGTAAAACAAATAATACATAATTTTAATCTTATTCGCAACTAAGAAGCTCGTATTATAAAAAAAGGATAAGATAAATCTAGAAATAAAAAATGCTACTAGGCAATACAATAGCACCTAGCAGCAAAAATAATAGATAAGAATATAGATTAAATAACCTTCATCTCTTTGCCAACTTTAATAAAAGCATTAATAGCTTTATCTAATTGCTCTTTTGTGTGAATAGCAGATAGTTGAACTCTAATTCTAGCTTCATTTAAAGGAACAACAGGATAGCAAAATCCTATTACATATATTCCTTCTTCTAATAATCTATCAGCCATTTCAACAGCAGTAACTTCGTTATAAAGCATAACAGGAACAATTGCAGTATCACCTTGTACTAAATCAAAACCCGCTGCTTCCATTTTTTCTCTAAAGTATGAAGCGTTTTCTACTGTTTTAATTCTAAAAGGATTTTCTTTTTCAATTAACTCAAGGACTTTAATAGTTCCACCAGCAATAGCAGGGGCTAAAGTGTTTGAGAATAAATAAGGTCTAGCATGTTGTCTAAACAAATCAATTAAATATTGTTTTCCTGATATACAACCACCACTAGCACCACCGAGTGCTTTACCAAATGTAGTAGTTATTAAATCAACTTCTACCCCACAATATTCACAAGATCCTCTACCAGTTTCCCCGATATATCCTGTTCCATGTGAGTCATCTACCATAACAAGAGCATTATATTTGTTTGCTAAATCTACAATTTCCTTTAGTTTAGCAATATCTCCATCCATAGAGAAAACTCCGTCAGTTGTTATTAGTCTTCTTCTACAATCTTTACTTTGTATTAAACACTTCTCTAAATCTTCCATATCACTGTGTTTATATCTAAACCTCTTAGCTTTAGATAATCTTACCCCATCGATAATAGAAGCATGGTTTAGCTCATCACTAATAATTGCATCTTCTTCATTTAATAAAGGAGCAAAAAGAGCTCCGTTAGCATCGTAGCATGAAGCAAAAAGGATAGTATCATCTGTATTTAAGTAAGAACTAACTTTTTTCTCTAAATCTTTATGAATTTGCTGAGTACCACAAATAAATCTAACTGAAGAAAGTCCATATCCCCATCTATCTAATGCTGCTTTACTACCTTCAATAACTTCTTTATTATCGCTTAGACCTAAGTAGTTGTTTGAACAGAAGTTTAAAACTTTCTTACCGTCATTAACTTCTATCTCTCCTCTTTGAGGAGTGTTTAATATTCTTTCAGTCTTATTTAAGCCTTTAGCTTTTAATGAATCTAAATACTCATTAATTTCTTTTTCAATATTTTTCATCATAACTCACTCTCCTTGAAATCTGATCTAACATCTCAACTACCATCTTATCTAAATTATATTCTGGATTAAATCCCCATTGTTCAACAGCTTCACTATAATCTAGGCTATTTGGCCATGAATCAGCAATTTTCTGCTTTATTGGATCTACTTCATATACTATTTCAAAATCAGGAATGTGTTTCTTTATTTCAGAGGCTAATATACTTGGTGTAAAACTCATTGCTGAAATGTTATATGCATTTCTGTGCTTTAGTTTTGAAGGATCCACATTCATTAGCTTAATAATAGCTTTTACTGCATCACTCATATAT
Source organism: uncultured Spirochaetaceae bacterium (assembly GCA_964533775.1). Lineage (GTDB taxonomy): Bacteria > Spirochaetota > Spirochaetia > Sphaerochaetales > Sphaerochaetaceae > Pleomorphochaeta. Next base: position 11,825 of record CAZHNE010000016.1, read on the forward strand.
AACATGTCCAAATAAGTATCCTCTTTAAGAGGGCACACATATCTTTTGTTTTTAACAGCTTCATAAAATATTTCAACTGCGTAATCAGTGGTTCCTCCTCCAGGAGGAGTTAAGCAACTAATTAAACCAGGAAATCTCACTCCCCTCGTATCAACATTATACTTTGTAAAGTAATAATCACAAAGTAATTCTCCAGCTACTTTTGTAATACCATAAATAGAGGAGGGTCTTTGTATTGTCACTTGTGGGGTTTTATCTTTAGGAGTTGATAAGCCAAAAGCACCAATTGATGATGGGGTAAACAAGCTACAATTATACTCTCTAGCTAAATCTAACATAGTAACTAGTCCATTGATATTTATATCCCAAGCAGCTGTTGGATTTCCTTCTCCTCTAGCTGATAAAATTGCAGCTAAGTGGAAAATTGTATCAATTTTATGTTTTTTGATTAAATTAGCAAGTTGATTCTTATTTCTACAGTCTGAAATGTAAAAAGGTCCGGATTTTATCAGTTCTTTATTAATATCGTCTCTAATATCGACTAAAACAACGTTTTCATTCGAATAAAGATCCCTTAGAGCTAAGGTAAGTTCGCTTCCTAGCTGACCTAAAGCTCCAGTAATTAATATATTTTTCATAATACACCTCGTGTGTTTTATATATTAAACGCATATTCATTATATCAAATTAAAGAAGCTATGCAATAACTATCCATATAATAAAGTATAAATATTAAAAAACCGCCTAAACTTAATGTTTAGACGTATATTTATTTATCCTTCTCTACCACACAGTTGTATTGTGTAGGAAAGTCTTGTTTTTATCCAATTATCTATTTCTAGAGTTGTTAGACGCCAGCTCCAGTTTGAAGAGCCACAAGTAGAAGGAGTATTCATCCTTCCAGTAGAATCTAATTCTAAAATATCTTGCATAGGGATTATTGCCCATTTACTATTAGAAAAGAGCATGCCTCTAATTAACTTCCAAACAACTTCTTCGTTACTGCTTTCAAAATATCTTCTAACTAAGTCTTGCTCTCCATCATTTAGTTTATCAAACCAACCTCTAGTAGTATCATTATCGTGTGTGCCACTGTATACAACACTGTTTAATGTACAATGATGTGGTAAATAAGCATTTGATGAATCAAACTTACCATTTTTAAATCCAAAAGCAAATTGAAGAATTTTCATGCCTGGTAAATTGTTATCATCTCTAAGCTTTTCTACTTCTTCGGTAATAACACCAAGGTCTTCAGCAATTACTGGTAAATCACCAAACTCTTTCTTTAACTGATCTAATAACTTTTGTCCTGGAGCTTTTACCCATTCACCATTTAAAGCAGTTTTTTCATCGGAAGGGACTTCCCAATATGATTCTAAACCTCTAAAGTGATCAATTCTTACAATATCACAAGTCTTTAAAGTAGCTTGAACTCTTTTTGTCCACCAATTAAATTCAGTTGCTTCATGCTCATTCCAATCATATACAGGATTTCCCCATAACTGACCGTCAGCGCTAAATGCATCTGGTGGTACGCCTGCTGAATAAAGTTGTTTATAATCTTCATCCATTTTTAATAGTTTAACATTTGTCCAAGCATCAACGCTATCTCCAGCGACGAATATTGGAATGTCACCTATTATCTTAATACCATTTTCATTAGCATAATCTCTAACCTTATGCCATTGAGTAAAAAAGAAATATTGAATAGCTTTTACAATTTCAATTTTTTCACTAAATTGCTTTTCCAACTTTTTAAGTGTTTTAGTATCTCTTTTTCTTACATCTTCTGGCCAAGCACTGAACCATCTTGAATCATTATATTCATCTACCAAACAGCTGTAGAGAGCATAGTCATCAAGCCAATAGTTATTATCCTTTTTAAACTCATTAAAGGCTTTTTTGTCTTTTGAATTAATAAGTGATAAAGCTGCTTTTCTAAGTAAAGGCTCTTTAAATTTTCTCACTAAGTTGTAATCAACACGACTGCTCTTTTCAAAAGGATCTTTTATAACATCACTTAATTCAAGAAAACCATCATATGCTAATTCATTTAAATCAACTAACAATTCATTACCTGCAAAACTACTTCTAGAGGCATAAGGAGAGTCTCCATAACCTGTTGGACCTAGGGGTAATATTTGCCACATTGTTATATTAATTTCTTTTAATAAATCGACAAACTCTATTGCTTTTTCACCTAAACTACCAATCCCAAAATTGGACGGTAGAGAGGTTGGATGTAATAATACTCCACAATTTCTAACTTCACTTTTCATAAACCATAGTATAATAAAAATACCAACTTATGCCTATTACAAGCTTGTTGTATTATAATAGAAAATAGAGTATAATGTAGAAGTTATGAGTGCAAATACAAACGATACAAAATTTATAGTCGGTGAACATGTAGTATACCCTTTACAAGGGGTAGGAATTGTCAAAAGAATCGAAGAAAGAGACTTTAGAGGCACACCTACGCTTTACTACGTTATATACCTAGACATTACTGATATGACCGTTATGATTCCTGTTGCTAAATCAGAAGAAATGGGAATTAGAGCGATTGTTGAAGAAGAAGAGGCTTTAGAAGCTATTGATTCAATTTCTAAAGATTACAAACAACCTCCAGTAGACTGGAAAGCTAGATATCAAATGAACCTTGATTTATTAAAAGAAGGATCAATTGACTCTATAGCTAGAGTTGTACAAATGTTATATCACAGATCTAAAGTCAAAGAACTTCCTGTTCAAGAAAGAAGATTATATGATAGTGCTTTACGCATATTAATTGATGAAGCAGCTTACTCTCTTGATAAAGAAAAAGATGAGATTCAAATGATTATCTTTAGCAAATTAGAGTAAAATGGCAATACCAAATTTTTGTGCAATAATTACAGCAGCTGGAAACAGTTCAAGATTTAACAGCGGCAAAGAAGCTGGAGTTAAAAAAGAGTATTTAAAAATAAATGATCATACTGTGCTTTATAACGCAGTAGCTCCATTTTTAACAATACCCAGCTTAAAGGGCATCATTATAACTACTCCTAAGAATTCAAAGGAAGAATCATTAGTTGCGCTCGAAGAGTTAGGTGAAAGATGTCCTGTACCACTAATATTTAGTGAAGGCGGGGATACTAGACAAGAAAGTGTTAACAAAGCACTTAATCTATTAAAAAATCTTGATTTGCCAATTGAATTTGTTGCTATCCATGATGGGGCTAGATGCTTTATAAAGCCTGAATTAATTATCCGTGCCTTAGCGACCGCTAAGGTATATGGGGGTTGTGCTCCGGTTGTTCCAATTACTAGTTCTATTAAAGAAATCAATGAAAATGGATCTATTTCTAAACATTTAGACAGATCAAAAATATTCGCAGTACAAACACCACAAGTATTTCACTTTCCTGAAATTTATCTTGCTCATCAAAATGCAGATGAGAATAAAACTTACACTGATGATACTGAAATATATAGTGATTTTGACTTAGGTGTTGGAGTTTGTGTTGGAGATCCTAAAAACATTAAAATAACATACATGGACGATATACCTAATGCTGAAAAGCAAATTGAAGATTATATCAAAGCTAAAACTGAAGGTGAAAAAAACTTCTTAAAAGAGAAAGAATTTAGACAGTATTTAAATAAATAAGGTAATATTACTATGAGAATTGGACAAGGCTTTGATTTACACAAATTAGGCAAAAACAGAGATCTGATCATTGGTGGAATAAAGGTTGAAAGTGATAAAGGCGAGATTGCTCACAGTGATGGAGATGTTCTTCTTCATGCTATAATAGATGCAATCTTAGGCTCTTGTGCTGCAGGAGATATTGGAACTCTTTTTCCAGATACTGATCCTAAATATAAAAACATAAGTAGTGGAAAGCTTCTTGAGGAAACTTTACGACTTTATCCCATTACAATAATCAATATCGATTGTACTATTATTTTACAAACTCCCAAACTTAAAGATTACATACTCTCTATCAAAAAGAATTTAAGCAAACTTCTTTCTATAGATATATCTCAGATTGGTTTAAAAGCTACAACTTCAGAGGGAATATTAGGCGAAGTAGGTACTGGTGATGCAATAATTGCCTTGGCTACCATTCTCGTTGAAGAAGTTAATGAGTTATGGGTATAAAAAACTGCTAGCTTAAAATTACTAGCAGCATCTTGAATAGAAAAGTCCTCCCAAAAGGAGGACTTATCAATATATTATCTGGAAATCAACATAGTTTTAGGATCTAAAGAAACGGCAAGTGGTTTCTTTTTCACTTCATCACGGTCTTTTACTAGAGTCATTCTTACTCTATCCCCCTTTTCGTCCATTTTTAACCCAATTAAGATATCTACTATATCTAAGTAAGGAAGAACTGTATCTGGAACACCGTATTCATCATAATGTACATTTTCTTTTACAGGCGAAACACTAAACCAAGCTTCTACATTTAATTTTTTAGCAAAATCTTTAATCTTTTGTACATCTTCTATATTTGCAGCTGTTAATTTATAACCATCAAACAGAATTGCATCAGCTTCAAATGATCCTGCACTAATTAAAGTTTCTAAACTTGTTAAAACCTTATCAATACAAACCATATCTTGACTGAAATTCATTACTACTCTATTTGATAATATTTCATCATAAACATGAGCTGATCTTTTTAAATTTCCTTTACCTGAAATTTCTCTAAATACCTCTTTATACCAATTTATAACGTTCTCCACATTACCACTAAATGAAACGTGAATAACGTGTTGGCCTCTAAAAAGTTTATCAGTCGCTAAATGTACTAAACAGGCTGTTTTTCCTACACCATGACGTGACACTAAAACACCTACATTGCCACGACCTAATCCACCACCGATTGACTTTTCAAAGACCCTAAGTGGGCTAATCTTGGTTAACTCTTGAATATCCATGTACTTTACCTCCGAAATATCTTGATACTTGATTATATCATAAAAACTTTAACACGGGGAAAAATGTTTATGTTTTTATTATACCTTTTTGCTTTAAAATACAAAATCGGATCTTACCATTACGATAAAATCCGATTATATCTATTTTTATAGTTTTTTATTTATGCTCAGCAGCACGCTTTTTTTCGTAGTTTTCTTTTAATTCGGTTGATACACTTTGTGGTACTTTTCCGTATTTAGAAATCTGCATAGTAAACTCTGCTTTACCTTGAGTTGAACTTCTTAAAACAGTTGAATAACCAAACATTTCTGAAAGTGGAACATCAGCTTCAACAATACAGCTAACATCTTCTTCAGTTGATGAGATGATTATACCACGTCTTTGGTTAATAGAAGCAAAGATATTACCTTGGAATTCTGTTGGACCAGTAACTTCAACTCTCATAATTGGTTCAAGAATTACAGGTTTTGCTCTATTATAAGCTTCTCTAAATGCTGATAAAGCAGCAGTTTGGAAAGCCATATCAGAAGAGTCAACTGCGTGGTGAGCACCGTCGTTAACACATGCTGTTATATTAACAACTGGGAAACCAACTTGACTACCTTCTTTCATTGCCAATCTAAAGCCTTTATCACAAGCTGGGATATATTCACTTGGAATTGTTCCACCTTTAACTTTATCAATAAACTCATAGTCTTTGTCATCATCATCACCAGTAGCAACTAATGGTTCAATATAACCTGCAACACGTGCAAATTGACCTGATCCACCTGTTTGCTTTTTGTGAGTATAGTTAAATTCAGCTCTTTGCGTAATTGCTTCACGATATGCAACTTCAGGCTTACCGATCTCAACTTCAGCTTTATATTCTCTCTTCATTCTTTCAACATAAACTTCTAAGTGTAATTCACCCATACCTTGAATAATTGTTTGGTTTGATTCTGGGTCTACATAAGTTCTAAATGTTGGATCCTCTTTTGTAAATCTATTTAAAGCTTTAGCCATGTTATCAGCAGCTTTCTTATCAACAGGATCTACAGAAAGAGAAATAACTGGATTAGGAACATACATAGAAGTCATTGAATAGTTTAAGCTAGGATCACAGAAGGTGTCACCTGATGCACAGTCTACTCCAAAGAGAGCAGCTATTTCACCACATCCACATTCTTGTAAATCTTCCATAGCATTAGCATGCATTCTAATTAAACGACCAATTTTAAATTTTTTGCGGGAACGAGTGTTATATAATTCATCACCTTTTTTAATTTTACCTTGGTAAACACGAATATATGTTAATTGACCATATTGTCCATCTTCTAGTTTAAATGCTAAAACAACAGGTTTTAAAGTTTCATCTGAAGGAAGAACAACTTCTTTTTCATCATTATCTAAATCTAAAGCTACGTTTTCTACTTCTGTTGGATTTGGTAAGAATGAACTTACAGCATCCAATAGAGGTGGAATACCTTTATTCTTATAAGCTGAACCTATATAAACAGGAACTAATTTTAGTCCAATAGTTGCTTTACGAACTGCATCTTTGATTAACTCAACAGTTACGTTTTCTTCTAACATAGCTTCCATTAAATCATCATCAACTAAAGAAAGTACGTCTAATAACTCTTCTCTCTTTTCGTTAACTTCATCGGTTAGTTCGGAAGGTATTTCAGCATATCTAGGTTGTAGGCTGTCTTCACCAGCGTCAAAATAAATTGCTTTCATTTCAACAAGGTCAACAACACCTTCTAATTTATCTTCAAGTCCAATTGGAACTTGCATCATTACTGCATTTAAACCAAGTTTTTCAATAAGTTGATTTTTTACTCGGTATGGGTTCGCTCCAGTTCTATCACATTTGTTAACAAATGCAATACGAGGAACGTTATAACGTTTCATTTGTCTATCAACAGTGATAGATTGTGATTGTACACCACCAACTGAACAAAGAACGAGGATCGCACCGTCTAATACTCTCAAAGATCTTTCAACTTCAATTGTAAAGTCAACGTGACCTGGAGTATCGATAACATTAATTTCTGTATCTTTCCATTTTACGTTAGTTGCTGCAGAAGCAATAGTAATACCACGCTCTCTTTCAAGTTCCATATGGTCCATTGTTGCACCAACGCCATCTTTTCCACGCACTTCATGGATTGCATGAATCTTTTTACAAAAATAGAGAATACGCTCAGAAAGTGTCGTTTTACCAGAATCAATGTGGGCACTTATTCCGACATTTCTTATGTTTTTCAGGTTGCTCATAAATTAAAACCTCTTAATTTTAGAATATGTTCTAGTCCCAGGCCATTCCTGAAACATCATTTTTATTTAACTGTCTATTAAAAAATATAGCTCTTTACTATCTTTAATACACCGTGAGGATAATAGAACAAACAATAACTTTTTTCAATCCTTTAGCATAAGTTTTTTACTAAAGTCTTAAGAGAAAGCAAAATTGGCTAAGAATCATGACTGAGACTTTGCCTAAAAGCTAGCGATCTGTTTTTAAATTAGTGCTTGTTGAATTTTTATTCCTTATCTATAGTATTTACTTTATGCTGTATAATCAATACCTCACTATATTTGATTTAAAAAGAAAATTTTCAAAAAACACCTCTCCCATCTCTCTTTCTATTTTTTATTAAAAATTTGATATTAAGCATTAAAGCAAATTTGCTTAAAGACAAGAAATATTATATTTGTTACTATTTTTACAACTTACTAAGGAATGGACGATGAACAATAAAACAAAAGGTATTATTTGTATATTAATTAGCTCATTTAGTTTTGCTTCGATGAGTGTCTTTATTAGATTAAGTGGAGACTTACCCACAATACAAAAAGTTTTTTTCAGAAATATAATAGCAGCTGTTATTGCTGCAATTATTTTGTATAGATCTAAACAAAAAGTTACTGTAGAAAAGAGAAACTTTCTTCCTCTCTTAGCTCGTTGTATATTCGGCATTACAGCAATGGTTTGTAATTTTTATGCAGTTGACCATCTTTTACTTAGTGATGCAACTATAATTGCAAAACTAGGACCTTTCTTTACAATTTTATTTTCTTATCTTTTTTTAAGAGAAATTCCAAGGCGGTACCAAATTGTCGGAATTTTAGTTGCTTTTGTAGGAGTTTATTTTGTTGCTAATCCTGCCTTTAATAACGGAAGATTAATTGATTACCTTATTGCAATAATAGGAGCAATTTGTATGGGCTTAGCTTATACATTCCTTAGAAAATGTTTAAACAGAGGGGAAAATAAAAGTGTTGTTGTGTTTATATTTTCTCTCTTTTCATCTGTTGTTATAATTCCATTGTTTATTTTCAATTACATTCCAATGACACTATTTCAAATAGCAATGCTACTATGTGCAGGATTATGTGCTACCGGTGGCCAATTTAGCCTTACCTATGCATATTTCTTTGCAAGTGCAAAAGATGTTTCAATATATGATTATTTCCAACTTGTTTGGGCCGCATTGTATGGCTTCTTCCTCTTTAATGAATCATTTAGCCCTAATTCAATCCTAGGATACTTAATAATAACATCAGCTGCAGTCTTTATTTTTGCTAAAGAAAAAAAGAATAGACCACAAGAAGTTAGTTAAGAGATGCTTTTCTTATCGTAAAATTTGGCTTTGTTAAATATAACTAGACTAATAATACCTCTAACTGTTAAATCAAGAGTCATTGCAACCCAAGCTCCATTTAAACCTATCGAAGTATAGTTAATAAAAAAGTAAGCTAATGGAAGTCTTATAATCCACATTCCAACTAATGAAATTAAAAAAGGTCTTTTTGTATCTCCCGCTCCTCTTAGAACTCCAAAAGTCATCATTGATAAACCAAAAAATGGCTCACAAATAGCAACTATTCTCAGAAGTGTTGAACCAGCAGCTATTACAGCAACATCATTTGTGAAAAAGCCTACTAGGTTTTCAGAAAAAACAAACAAAAAGATACCAGCTATACTCATAGTAAGAGTTCCCATGATAAGTGAGTTTCTTGCATATTTTTTAGCTAATTCTTTTTTCCCCCCTCCTAAAGCTTGTGCTACTAAAGTTGTAGCTGCTGTAGCAAAACCAAAGGTTGGCATGTAAGTAATCGATTCTGCTTGTATTCCTAAATAGTGTGCAGCTAGACTTGTTGTTCCTAAAGTTGCAACCATACCAGTTAAAAATATCTGCCCAAGGCTTAATGAAAGTCTTTCAAATGCGTTTGGTAAAGCTAAAGATGAGGCCTTTTTATTAATATCGGAATCCATCTTTAAAGGGTTTATTATTTTAATTTTTAAAAAGGACTTTTTAACTAATAAAACAACCATAATAGTTGCTGCTATAGTAATTGATATAAGAGTGGCAATTGCTGCACCTTGAACACCTAAATTCGCCCTTCTTATATAAAAAGAAAGACCAAATATTGACACTTCTTTTGAGGGAAATATTAAAAATATATTTAACAAAATATTTGAGAAGTTCATAATAATGTTTACAAAGAAAGGTGTTTTAGTGTTACCTGTTGATCTAAAAATACCACTACTCATTATCATTAAACTTTGAGGAATAAAAGCTATTGAAATCCATTTTATATATTTAATAGAACCATCTACAATTGCCAAATCTGCATTTAACCAAAAAGGAAGCTTTGGGCCAACAAATAACATAATAGTAGAAATTAATATACCTAAAAAAGCAGCAGCAATTATACCTTGATTTGCTGCCATACTAGATCTCTTATAATTCCTTGATCCAACGTTCTTAGCAACTAATACACCAAACCCAATAGCTAGAGAACTTAATAAGCCATTAACCATCCAAATTGTAGAAGCATTTATTGAAACAGCAGCAGTTGCAACAGCTCCAAGAGAGCCTACCATCGCAGTATCAATATAATTAACAAGTGTTAATAGTATTTGTTCAGTTATAGTTGGCCACGCTAATAATAGTATTGTTTTAGTAACAGGCTGATTTTCGTCTAATAAATCTAATGTTTGCATTTAATCACCAAAAGTATAGCTTTTTATAATTCATAAAGCTTATTTGTTAAGAGTTTTTATATTTAGCTCAATATATATTAAATACTTGCCACATACAAGCTGATTTTGCTTTTACATTTCGAAATAATATTCTCCTCTTCCTTTTTATGAGGCC
>CAZHNE010000017.1:0-2452 GCA_964533775.1 uncultured Spirochaetaceae bacterium
TTAAACCTACACTTGCGATCTGAGGGTATGAAAAAACTACTGAAGGAGTTGCTTTATAATCAACTTCAGTGCTCTTATTTTGTAAAATATTTTTAGCTGCTACCATAGCTTCCATATCAGCTACAGGGGAAAGCATTTGTGTAGAAACACAGTCGCCTGCTGCATATATCCCCTCTATTGAACTTTGCATATATTTATCTGTTATAATTCCCTTCTTATCGTATTCTACTCCAATGGCATCTAGGTTCAATTCTTTTATTTTGGGAGATCTTCCAATCCCTGCTACTACATATTCACAATCAAAATCCCCATGATCTTGGCTACTGATTTTATATCCTTTTGCTGTTTTTTGTATTGAGGTTACATTAACAGAGCTAATCATATCCATATTTAATTCTTTTGCCGATTCTAGCACAGGTTCGATTAAAGATTGAGGAAATGTTGAAAGAAAAATTTCACTAGCTTCTAATATAGTAACCTTACTACCAGCAAGAGCTGCAACAAAGGCAAATTCAAGTGATATATAACCACCTCCAATAAACACTATTGATTTGGGAAGTTTGTCCAACTCAAGAAAATCTTCGCTAGTAAATGCGGGTACACTTCCTTCAATATTGAGAGAATTAGGACTAGCTCCTGTTGCTATAATAAAGGATTTTGAAGTGAGTATTTTTTCATTAACTCTAATACTCTTAGTGTCCTTAAATTCAGCTGTACCCTTATATATATCAATAGATTTATTAGCGAGAGTTTTTTCTATATTTTCACTAACCTTTGATGTAAATTCATTCTTAAATTTTTGTAGTTGACTCCAACTAATCTCTGCTGGAGATTTAAATCCCTTATTAACAAGGGCTCTTGTTTCAGCTGCTATTTGTGTATTAGTAACAAAGTATTTTTTAGGTTGGCAACCTCTAAGAGCACAAGCACCTCCAAAATCTCTATTATCAACTACCGCAACTTTCTTTCCTTTTTTTGCTAACATAGCCGCTGCTGTAATGCCTGCAGTGCCTATTCCAATTACAATTGTATCGTACATAAGTTATTCCTTTTGTCTCTGGTTATTATAAAATTATTTTATCTATTAGCTTTTCACTAGGTTGCATCAACATTTTTACATACTGAGCTCTTTTATAAGCAAAATTATCCTTTTGACCTATTTGACTTTGACTCATCTTACCTTGAAAATCTTCCAAACTTGTATATTTTTTACTCTCCATCCACTTTTCTAATCCCCCAAGCATGCTTTTTATTTCTGTAGGGCCATTTTTATAAAGGGTTGAAACAACCTGTACTGAATCTGCACCTGCTAAAATCATGCTAATTACATCATCACTGTCCATTATTCCATTACTTGAGCATATTGATCCGTTTATTTTTCTAGATAAGAGACCAGTAAAACGAAGCGCGAGAGAACCATCTCCTTTGTTACTTAAATTAAAAGGAAAAGTAAACTCTTCTTTGTTTATATCAATGCTTGGTTGAAAAAACTTGTTAAATAGTACAAATCCATCAATTTTAATATCATCTAGGCTTTTTATAAAACCTATAAGATCTGTATAGTAGGGACTAAGCTTTACACTTATTGGTAAATCAATAGACTCTTGAATCTTTTTAAGAATTTCAATTTGAGATTTTTCAATGTTGGAGGAGTTTGTAAAACTATTATCAGGAGAGTGATACAAGTTAAGCTCAATACCATCTACTCCAGTTTGTTCAATCTTTTTGGCATAGCTAATCCAAGTTTCCTCATTAACTGCATTTAAACTGGCAATAATTGGAATACTTGTATTTGCTTTGGTTTTCTTAAGCCAATGCAAATGATAATCAGGACCTTTTTCTTCAAAATCAGGAAAAAGTGTTAAGCCTTCTGGATTATTATTATCATGTTTATGGAGCTCTTTGTTTAATGCAAGGGACTCAAGTTGTATTTCTTCTTCAAACAATGATTTGCACACTATGGCTCCAGCCCCAGCTTCTTCTAGTTTTTTTATCATACTAAGATTAGAAGTCATTTGTGAGGCTCCTGCAATAATTGGGCTCTTTAACTTTAAACCCATGTAAGTTGTTGTTAAATCAGTCATAACGAATCTCCTTTTTAAACTTTATTTTTATAAATAAAACAACTTTAAATAATTAAAGTGCTACATTTCATTTATATGCTTTTTTTAGTTAGCTATATATAAAGAATAACATTTTTTAATATTAAATCAAGTTTTTATAATGAATTGGGTATAATTGCTTAAATTATTTGAGGTAAAGATTCACTAAAATAATACAATAGCTAGTCTAATAAAAATAATAAAGTACGAGTGTATGTAGCTCTTAATTTTGTATAAACAGGGGAAATTACATTTAGAGGTCTCAAAACTTTATCACATCAAAATCTTTTACCAGTGCAAGATTAATAAGATATTAATTAACTTTGTCAGCTAAAGATTTCATTACTACA
>CAZHNE010000017.1:2552-15466 GCA_964533775.1 uncultured Spirochaetaceae bacterium
AGATTTTTAACAAAACAATCCTAAATAAGTTATGGTTATATTTAGTTTTCTTCTTTATACAATTCTTCTGTTAAATCACTCATAGCAAGACCAAAACTAAAGGCATATTTTTCCAAAGTAGAACAAAGAATTCTTGTTTGAATCTTTCCATGTTCTCTATTACAAATATTTGTTTTGTTTATTCCTGAAATTCTAGCTAATTGTGATTCTGTTAAATTTGAATTTGTTCTAACTTCTTTAAGTTTTTTACTAAGTTCTAAAGGGCTGATAGATTCTTGCTTTACAACGTATTTCATTGTAATTGAGTCTTTTATACCAGAAAGGTTTTCAGCGATATTAAAAAAAGTTGCAACTGATATATTAACAACAGAACAAATTTTTTCTACAGTAGTATATTTAGGGTTCCAGTTTTCATCAGCATGTCTAATCAAACTTAAAGATATGCTTGCTTTGGCGGCAAAGTCCTCAATGGAAAGACCCGAAAGGTTTATAATAAAAAGCAAGGTTTTGTAATAATTAATAAGTCCAGAATTATGCAAAATAAGCTCCTTTAATTTTACACAAAAAAAAGTTTTTTTTATTATAAGCTAAGTTGTTATAATAAGTTTAGTTGTCTTTTAAAAAATCTTAACAAAAGTAAACCGTTAAGTCAAAAAAAGTAGTTTTTTATATTTCTTAGCGCTTAAAGTTTACCTTTATGTTTATAAATGGGTCTTTACTCCATCTTTATCATGTCTTTATCAAAAAAAAGTAACTCACAGTGTTTATATATCACTATAAGTTACTTTGTACCAAGTTGGTAAAGGTTACATAATTGTCATTATTTGTTTATTGTAAAATTTTAGCTACACCAACTTTTTATATATATAGATTATTAAGTAGTGCAAAATGATTGTTTTTTTAAAATAAATTAAGCATTATACTTTATTTATGCAAAACAAAGTGTTTTGCTTTTGCGAATATTTAAAATAGTGACACAATCCTTTCCAAAGATTCTTTCCATAATTGTTATTATTTCTTCAGTCATTTTAGAAGGTATGTAAGCTTGAACTGTGCCTGCAAATCCTCCACCGTGTACTCTAAAAGCCCCTTTTCCGTTTAGGTGGGTATCTAAGATACCAAGAGCTAGTCCAAGACCCTGCTCTTTTTCATCATCATATAGGTTTTGAAGATAATTATATGAACTTTGTCCTGAATTATTCACGAGTTTTAAATATGATTGGATATCTTTATGTTTAAGTGAATACACCATTCTTTCAACTCTTTCATTTTCATTAAAGTAATGGATTGCTCTTAAAATAGCTCTATCATTATTTAAATGTTTTCTTAAGTTCTTTATATTTGAATAAAAATCATCCCTATTTACTTCTCTTAGTACTTCTTTATTAAAATAGTTAGCTACTAATTTCATTTCATAAGGAATTGCACTGTAGCAATGAGTTAAGTCATCGTGAGAGCCTTTAGTATCTACTATAATTAAATCGTATCCAAATTCTTTAAAATCAAAAGGAATTTCGGTTATAATAGGATTTTTGTTGTCTTTAAAATCTATTGAAATAATTCCACCATTAGCACAAGCGCTTTGATCCATTAATCCAGAAGGTTTGCCATAATAGTTGTTTTCAGCAAATTGACCAATTTTAGCAAGTTCAATTGGAGGGAGTATATCGTCGTTGTAGAGGTTGTTAAAAATAGTAGCACACAATACTTCTATTGCAGCTGAAGAAGAGAGGCCGCTTCCTTTAAGAACACTAGTGGTTGTATTTGCAACAAAGCCTCCAATGTTTAATCCACGGCTCTTAAAACAATAAGCTATTCCTCTTAAAAGACCGTGAGTAGTATGATCTTCATCTTTTCTAAAATCTAAGTTATCTAATTTGATTTTAACTTCAGGAAAACCTTCACTAATTAAAACAACCTGATTATCATCTGTTTTATTAACAGCGGCAACTGTATCTAAATTAATAGAGGCTGCAAGTACTTTTCCTAAGTTGTGATCAGTGTGATTGCCGCTTAATTCAGTTCTTCCAGAAGTTGAAAAAAGGTTAGCCTCGCTTTTGTTAAAAAGCTCATTGTGTTTTAGTAATAAATTTTCAAATCTATTATCTAATTTCTTTTTATCAATATCACTGCCATAAAGGTCTTTGTAAATTTCGTGTAATTTTTTGTTTTTAATCTCGTTAATACTAATCATTAAAATGCTCCTAAAGTGAATTTAAATAATGTGTTGAACTTAACTCTCTAAGTTGTTTTGCAGCAGTTTCTGCTGTAATATCTCTTTGCGCCATAGCAAGAAGCTCATAACCAACCATAAACTTTTTAACAGTGGCAGAGCGAAGAAGGGGTGGGAAAAAGTGAAAATGCATAACATTGCCAACATATTGCTCGCTGTTAGTAGGTTCTTGGTGTAAGCCCATTGAATAGGGGAAGTTAGTTTTAAATAGATTATCATACTTTATGGCTAAAATGTTTATAGCTTGGGCTAAATTTTTGTCATTTTCAGGGGATAAATCATTTAAATTAGTGAAAGGCTTATTTAATGGTAAAATCATCGTCTCATATGGCCAAGTTGCCCAGTGGGGAACAACAACAATAAAGTCATCATTTTTAAATACAACTCTTTGATCTGCTTCCTCTTCATACTTAGCATAATCTAATAACATAAAAGAGTTATTCTTTTTAAAATATTCACTTTGGTTCTTTAATTCAAGTTGGGGTAAATTAGGAATAATTTCTTCAGCCCAAATTTGTCCATGTGGGTGAGGGTTAGAGCAACCCATCATAGCTCCCTTATTTTCAAAGATTTGAACGTAGTTAATAAAAGGGTACTTACCTAATTCATTGTACTGCTCTCTCCAAGTTTGAATTATTTCAAGAATATTACTAGTTTCCATTCTAGCAATAGTTAAATCATGGTTTGGGGAGAAGCAAACAACTCTGCAAATACCTTTTTCTCCTTTCATTTGAAGAAGGTTGTTAGGTCCAAAAGAAGCTTCTTCACTACTACTGTCTTCTAAAAGAGCAGAAAAATCATTCTTAAAAACATATGTGTTTTTATAATTAGGGTTTTTTTCGTTATTGCTTCTTGTATTAGTTGGACAAAGATAACAGGAGGGATCATAATTTATGCCGCTAGGCTTTTGAACATCCTCAACTTGGCCTTGCCAAGGTCTTTTAGTTCTATGAGGAGATACTTTAACCCATTCTCCGGTTAAAGGATTTAGTCTATTGTGAGGGGATTCTAATAATTTATTCATTTATTCTCCAAAAAGGTTGATTTGTACTCGTGTACATTATAATATAACATAAACAATGTCAATATAAGTAGGTGTTTATGCCAGTTACAAGAAATCAGGTAGCTAAGAAAGCAAATGTAAGTAGTGCTACAGTAAGTAGAGTCTTTAATAATCCGGAATCTGTTTCCACTGATCTGAGAGAAAAGGTTCTTTTAGCTGCAAAACAATTAAACTACATACCTAACAGGGCTGCCTCTCAATTGAGAAGGGGTGGAACTGGTGTAATAGCTGTTGTTAAGATTAATAAAACAAACCGTTCTTACTACTGGGGTTCAATAAAGTTGTTTGACTGGTTTTACGCCCAAGCACAAAAGGGAATGTTAAAAGCAATTGAAAATACTAGTTATCATTTGGGGTTTTATACAATTAGTACAAAAAAAGAGCTTTCTTCTATAGAGAGTAAAGTAGATGCAATAATTGGATATGATATAGATAATAGGGAGGAAGAATCATATTTCGAAAACTTAATAATCCCTTATATCTTAGCTCATCACATTCGCCCAAATGAAAAACATATACACGTTTCTACTGATAATGAATATGGTGGAAAGCTTCAAGGAAAATATTTAAATTCTAAAAATGTTAAAAATCCCTTATATATTACAGGTTATGTTAATGAAGTATTATCTCATAAGCAGCGTTTAAAAGGTATAAAAAAGATATACCCTAATATTGATGTTATGGAGTTTGATTTTTTAAGCAAAGAAAAAATAGTAGATATGATAAAAATATTAGAGGGCAAAATAAGTAAGGAATACGATGGGATAGCATTTGTTAACGATTTAGTATTAGTTCAAACAATTGTTAAACTAAATTTAAATATCCCAATTATAGGATACGACGGTGCCCCTTATATTTCCCTAATTGATAATGTTGCTTCAATTGATTTTCACATTGACGATATTTACTGCTTAGCATTGAAAAATCTTATTAACTTAATAAATGGAAAACAAATTAAAGGTGAAAAAATAAAACCTTCAATAATTTATTAACAATTATGCTTATTTGGTCTTAATAGTTTATTTCTCTAAAACTTATTATAACCACTGTTTAAATTAGATTAAGGCCTATTATGTCATAACTTTGGTATTTCAGACTGATTTCTTACAGAAGAAAGTTTATGTTTAAAACTTTTTTACCTAAAAAGCCTTGTTTGCTATTGCAAATTAAGCGTTTAAGTGTATAATTAGGTATATTAAGAAAATTACAACTGGAGACATAAATGCCAAATGGTAGAACAATATTAATTATAGATGATGATGATATTCAACGAAAAATGTTGTCAGGCATCCTTAAATGCAAATATAAAACCATTGAGGCTAGTAATGGAGAGGCTGGTTTAAAGCTCGCTCTCTCTCAATATAAAGAAATAAGTTTAATCTTTTTAGATTTAGTAATGCCAGTAATGGACGGTTTTGCCTTTTTACAAGAGGCAGCTAAAAACCCAATTTTCAATGATATTCCAATTATTGTACTTACAGGCGACAATCAAGCCTCAAGTTTATATAGAGCTTTAGAGTTAGGTGCAAGTGATATATTAGCTAAACCTTTTAACACTAAAAAACTATTAGATAAGGTAAGTGGAATCATTCACTCCTACCAATTATTAAAAGTAACCCAAGATAATAACTATTTTAATCTTACAGCTAAACAATTAGCTTATGCCAATGAATTAGATAAACTAACAGGGTTGTTTAATAAAGATGCTTTTGAAAAAATTTGTACAGATGTATTAAACGAACATCCAAAAGATAATTATTTTTTAATTAGAAGCGACTTTGTTCGCTTTAAATTAGTTAATGAAATTTATGGTAAAAAAGCTGGAGATAAACTATTAAAAGCTTTTTCAACCTCCTTAGTTGAGATACTAGGTAAAGAAGCTATAGTAGCCCGCTTTAGTGATGATGACTTTGTTATCCTAACTAATAAAAACAAAGATGATCTAAAATTTGATTTAATTAAAATAGAAACTTTCTTAAAAGACTATCCAATAGAAATTCCATTGAATGTAGTTTTTGGAGTTTTTAAAATTGAAAACAGGAAATTAACTATAGAAGCTGTTTGTGATAGAGCCGCCTATGCTTTAACTAAGGCAAAACAAAGTAAAGACTTAAGTGTTTACGTTGTTTACAATGACAAGTTAGACAGATGGTTAAAAATAGAGCACGCTGTTGTTTCAGGAATTGATTCAGCTATTGAAAATGGTGATATATTAATTTATTTCCAACCAAAGTACTCACTAAAAGATAAAAAGATAGTAGGTGCTGAAGCACTAGTAAGGTGGAAACATCCAACTCTTGGAATGCTTAGCCCAGGAATATTTATTCCTATGCTTGAAGCTAATGCTGCAATACATCAATTAGATTATTATGTGTGGGACAAAACATGTGAAAGCGTTGCAAAGTGGAGAGAAATGGGATTAATGCATATTCCTGTTTCAGTAAATGTATCAAGAAACAACTTTTATCGTGACAAATTATGGGAAGAAATTCTAGAATTAATTGATAAACATGGAATTACCCCAGACTGTATTAATATTGAAATAACAGAAACATCATATATGAACGATCCTGCTAAGATTCAGCAAATAGTTAATAAATGTCAAGAATCAGGTTTATCTGTTCATATGGATGATTTTGGTAGTGGGTATTCATCTCTTAATGTTTTAAAAGATCTAGTATTTGACGCACTAAAAATTGATTTAAACTTCTTAAAAGGGTTAGAATCAAATGAAAGAGCAGCTATTATACTAAAATCTATAATGGATATGAATAAATTATTAAAATTACCTGTAGTTGCAGAAGGTATTGAAACTCAAGAACAGGAAAACTTCTTGAAGGAAATAGGTTGTGAAGTAGGACAAGGATTTCTCTTTTCTAGACCAGTAGAAGAGAAGGTTTTTATTTCTATGTTAGAAAGAGAAACTAATAAGCAAAAGATTGCACAATAGTTATTTGTTTTTGAAAAATAGCTATTTAATTTAAAACAAGAATCAATAAAAAAGAAAAGTTTAGTTATTTTATTATTGACAAATGTCAATTTGATATTGACATATGTTGCTTTCAAGTGTAGTTTTAATATAAGAAATAAAAAATTATAAGGATGGTTTTTATGAGAATTGGTATTGCGTTAGTTGAAAAAAACATTGATAAAGAAATTAGTCAAGTATTTGGTAGAGCACCATTTTTCGGTATTTACGACAGTGAAAGCAAAGAAGTAACTTATTATGATAATGATGCACTAAAAGCATCAGGTGGCGCAGGAATACAAGCTTCACAATTTCTAGTAGATAAAAAGTTAGATGCTGCTATAGCATTTAGATTAGGACAAAACGCTGTTAAGGTACTTTCAGGTGCTGGTATAAAATTATATGCTCCTAAAGAAAATTTAAGTGCAAGAGAAAATATTGAGCTACTATTAAAAGATGAACTAGAATTGTTAGTAGATATCCACAGCGGTTACCATAATTAATTGTTATGAGTAAAATAGCTGTATTAAGTGGAAAAGGTGGAAGTGGAAAAACTTTTGTATCAACAAATTTATTTAACATAATAGAAAATTCCACCTACTTAGATTGTGATGTTGAAGAGCCCAACGGATATATATTTTTCAAAGACAGTAAAAAGGTTGAAGAAAAGAAAGTTTATAGAGGTGTGCCCAGCATTGATGAAGAAAAATGTGATGGCTGCAGAAAGTGTGTAGACTTTTGTAGATTTTCAGCTTTAGCCTTTATAGCTGATAAACCTTTAGTATTTAGTGAAATTTGTCACAGTTGTGGTGGATGTGAACTAGTTTGTCCTCAAGGTGCTATTAAGAATGTTGATGTTGAAGTAGGTAGTTTTGAGATTCATAGAAAAAACAACAGTAAAATAGTAAATGGAATTATGGAAATAGGGCAGGCTTCTGCAGTTCCTCTAATTTCTAAAGTCTTAAGTGAAGCTGAAGGAACAACAATTATTGATTGTCCCCCAGGCAGTGCTTGCTCTACCATGGAAGCTATACAAGATGCTTCTTATTGTATTTTGGTAACAGAGCCAACTGTTTTTTCTCTTCATAATGTTAAAATGATTGTTGAATTAGTAGAATTGTTCAATATACCTTACGGTTTTGTTATAAACAAAAGTGATAATAAGCATGATTATATAATTGAAGATTATATAAAAAGCATTAATAAACCCTTGTTATTGAAAATACCTTTTTCGAAAGAAATTGCTAAAATTACTGCTAATGGCGACTTAATAAGTGGAACTGAGGCAGATTCTAACAACTTGTTTTCTTTATTGAAAGAAACGTTGGTAAAAGAAGGATATATTAAATGAAAAAAATATTAGTAATTTCAGGTAAAGGTGGAACTGGTAAAACTACAATTACATCAACACTTGTAGATTTGCTTCAAATTAAAGCTGTTGCAGATTGTGATGTTGACGCACCTAATCTTCATTTAATAAGTAATTTAAATGAAGAGTCCCTCGAAGAAGATTTGTTTGAAGGAATGAAGCTTTTTAAAATTGATAAGGATAAGTGTACAAGTTGTGGTAAATGTGAAGAACTATGCAAGTTCTCATCTGTAATTAAAAAAGATAATGTATACTGGATTGATCCACTTTTGTGTGAAGGCTGTGCTGTTTGTCAGTACTTTTGTCCTGCAGATGCAATTTCTTCCTACACAAATCATGTTGGTGTAACTCAAGTCTTTAAAGGTGAAGATCTTTTCTCAACTGCTCAATTGCACATGGGTAGTGGTAATAGTGGTAAATTAGTATCACAAGTAAAAAAGAATTTAGATGATAATATTACAACTCAAACATTACAATTAATTGATGGATCTCCTGGTATTGGATGCCCTGTTATAGCATCCCTTTCAGCAATAGATTTAGCAATTATTGTAACAGAACCTTCTTTATCTGGATTAAGTGATTTAAAGAGAATTTTAAAAATAGCAAGAATATTCAAAACTAAAGCAGCTATAATAATTAACAAAGCTGATTTAAATGATGAGATTTATTCAAAGCTATTAGATTATATTGAAAAGGAAAAGTTACCTTTTCTTGGAAAAATTGGTTACGATAAAAATGTTTCAAGAATTATTAATTCTAATAAATCTCTTGCAACAAGTGATACACAGGCTGCAAAAGATATAATTGATATTTCAAAGAAACTTGTTGCAGAAATTGATAAAATTTAAAAAAACAGTTTATTTAATTGTAAGGTGCTATTAAATTTCTAAAAGAGGAATTAATTCCTTGATAAATTGGTATAGCTACCTTACAATATAAGATGAATTTCATTTTAAGGGGAAAACAAGATGGAACAAAAACTGGAGAAACTCAAAAATTGGGGCTGTGATGTTTCAGGAGCACTTGAGCGATTTCTTAACGATCAGAAGCTGTATTGTGAGTGCTTAAATATGTTTATTGAAGATGACAACTTTGTTTCATTAAGGTTGCACATTAATAACAAAGACCAAGAGATTCCTTTTGGTTATGTTCACACGTTAAAAGGGGTTGCTGGTAACTTAGGCCTAACTCCATTATATCACTCTCTTTGTGAGCTATGTGATGCTTTACGGACAAACAGTTACAGTCCTAATAGTGGCTTGTATGAGAGAACAGTTACTAATTATAAATTATTCTTAGACATTATGAAGTAAATTTTGTAAGTAAAACTTTTACACTACCACCACAAATCATACCCAATTCACTTGCTTTAGTATTAGAAAGATTATGAGTAAATAATTGAGCTCTTTTCTCTTTATTAGAGAGGAGTTTTTTACTGTCTTCAATAACTCTATTTTCTACAGCTCCACCCCCAACAGTGCCTTGTATTTCTCCATTAGAAAAAACAACCATAGTTGAGCCCTGTTCTCTTGGTGCAGATCCGCTTTTTTCTACAATTCTTGAAACTACAAAGTTACCATTTTCTTTTGCTAAGCGCTTAAGTAAAGCAACATCTACTTCTAGCTGTTTTTTACTCTCTTTTGTTACCTGAATAATTTCAGCAACAATAGATATTGCAATTTCCTCAGGTGTTTGTGCTTTAATATCTAATCCAATAGGAGAGTAAATACTCTCTAAATCTTCTTTTAATATATTAGATTCACCATTTTGTATATTTGAATATATTGCTTTTTTAGTCTCATGAACTTTTGATTTAGATCCAATCATTCCAACATATCTACATTTTTTTAATAGGGTAGCCTCTAAGCATGTTTTATCGTGTTTATGACCTCTTGTTGCAATAATTACAGCAGAAGAAGTTAAATTAAGTTTTTCTATTTCTTTCTCATAATCCCCTATAATAAGATTAGCTTTTGGATACTTTTCTGGAGTACAAAAGTCAGATCTATCCTCGATAATAGTAACATTCCATCCTAAAAAAAGAGATAAATTATATACTGCTAAACCTATGTGTCCACCACCGCACATAACAACATCTAGTTTTTGGGATAGAGTTTCACTTAAGTATTTTCCGTCATTTACTAAATCTGAGGATGTGGAAATTAAGAGATTGTTATTACAGTCATATAAGGCTTCATTGCCTAAACTCTTTTTATTTAATCTTGTTCTTCGCTCGATTGTGTTATTTAAATTGTTTAACATTAGAGAAAAATATTTGCTCATTAAAACCCCTCGCTTATTTATAATAACTATATTACAAACAAAGTAAAATATCTATTATATCTAAATTCCAATTTTTGCTTTTTTTCTAAAGCAGTTAATTTTTATACATTCTTTAATAACAATGCTTTACCTTTAGCAAAAATGATGTAAAATAAATTTATGGAATCAATTAGAGAATTATATAAGATCGGTCATGGGCCATCAAGTAGTCATACTATGGGGCCAAGGTTTGCAACGAAAATGTTCTTAAAAGAATGCTTTTCTGCATATAAATATAAAGTAATATTATTCGGATCCCTTGCTGCAACAGGAAAAGGTCACCTTACAAATGTCGCAATTGAAGATATTTTTGAAAAGAATAATAAAACAATTGAAATTGTATGGAAAAGTGAAGAAGTAAAACCTTACCATCCAAATGCCTTAACTTTTTTTGGATATGATGAAAATGACAATTTGATTTTAGAAAAAACTTATTATAGTGTAGGTGGTGGTTCTATTGAAGAGGAAGGGGTTAGAAAGAAAGAAAATCTAATTGTTTATCCTGAAGAGTTTAGTTCAATGCAGCAAATTCTTTCTTTTTGTGAAGAAGAGGGTATTCAACTTTGGGAATTTGTAAAACAAATTGAAGGAGACAGTATTGTTGACTGTATGGCTAAAGTCTGGGCAGCAATGGTTTCTTCTATAGAAAGAGGGTTAGAGGCAGAAGGCGTACTTCCTGGTGGTTTAAAGCTACAAAGAAAAGCTTCAATGTATTATTCTAAAAGTTTAAATTATACAGGATCAATGAAGCATAACAGTGAAA
The DNA here is from genome assembly GCA_964533775.1 of uncultured Spirochaetaceae bacterium. Classification (GTDB taxonomy): domain Bacteria; phylum Spirochaetota; class Spirochaetia; order Sphaerochaetales; family Sphaerochaetaceae; genus Pleomorphochaeta. Next base: position 13,271 of record CAZHNE010000017.1, read on the forward strand.
TGATTTCTTACGCTTTAGCTGTTAGTGAAGAAAATGCAAGTGGAAATGTTATAGTTACAGCTCCTACTTGTGGAAGCTGCGGTGTTCTTCCTAGTGTTTTATATTATTTATCTCTTAACTACAAGCTCAGTCAAAGAAAAATAATGAATGCTCTACTTACAGCTGGCTTAATTGGTAATTTAGTTAAAAGAAATGCTTCTATTAGTGGAGCAGAAGTAGGGTGTCAAGGTGAGATAGGGGTAGCCTGTGCAATGGCGGGGGCTGCTGCAGCACAAATTATGGGAGGATCTATATACCAAGTAGAATATGCAGCTGAAATGGGTTTAGAGCATCATCTAGGCTTAACTTGTGATCCTATGCTTGGCTTAGTTCAAATTCCATGTATAGAAAGAAATGCTATGGCAGCAGTTAGATCTGTAGATCACTGTACTTATGTTTTATTAGGGGATGGGAGACATAAAGTTTCATTTGATGAAGTTGTTGAAGTAATGAAACAAACCGGACATGCACTTCCACACCTTTACAGAGAAACATCCCAAGGTGGACTTGCACTAATTAAAAAGTGGAAAGAAGATAGAAAGAAAAACTCTTAATTTTTGTTTAAAAATTCAAAGATTATTGTAAGAACGCCACCAGCAATATTTCTTCCCTTATCTGAAACACAAAGGTGATCTGCATCTTCTCCTCGTGGATCAATATCAGCTACTTTAAAACCTACTGGGACTTTTAAACCGCTTTTTAATGAACCTCTAAGCTTTCCGTCTATTGTTGCAAGGATTAATGTTTCATCAATTTTTGCAATAATATCGTCTTTTTTTACAATATCCCCAATTTGTTTAACAGCTTGCCACGTGCCACTAACTGGGCTGTGAATAACTCTTTCTTTTCCATAGCCACCTATAATGCCAGGGATACCAGTGTTTTCTATAGCCATTCCTTCTCTTATAACATTTCCAACAAAATGGCCTCTTTTTGTCTCAACAATAAAGTGACAATCTTTTCCAACTTGGAACCCTGGTCCAAGAGCAATAACTAAAGGAGCATCTGTTATTCTTGTGCCTAAGTTTTTCTTAGCTAGTATTGCATCTACTACTATAAGGGGTTTAATTTTTTCTATCAAAGATCCTTCTTTGTCAGAAACTACAGCAATGTTTCCATCTTGTAAAACTTTTAAGATTGAAGAGAGATTGTTTTTATCACATTTAACTGCAGTAGCACCCTCTACTGTAAAAGATTCATCATACATAGCTTGAGCAAAGGAAATAGTTCTTCTTATTACAGTAGGCTTTTCTACTTCAAGAGCAATAACCTTAAAACCTAACCTGTGAAGTTTTAAAATTGTAGCTGTAGCGAGATCTCCCGCTCCTCTTACAATAATAGGTCTATATAAATTTTTTCTTTTGATTGGAGAATTATTATTTTGAAAGCTAATTACTTCAGAAACAATGCTAAGAGCAACTTGATAAGGTGTCTCCCCACCTAAATTTAAACCAATAGGTATATGAAGTTTTAAATTCTCCTCACTTGTTAGTTTTAAGTCTTCGATAAAAGAGTACATATGCCTATGACTAGTCATTACACCAACGTATTGAGCTTTAGATCTAAGGGCCGTTATATAATCCTCTTTATTCATTAAAGAGTGGTTTAAAACAAGAATAGAGCTATTATTAGTATCAATTTCCTTTATAGCAGTGCTTATATTATCATTTATTATTATATCGCTTGCCATTGGAAAAAAGGAGGGTGTTGCAATATCTTCTCTTTTGTCAATTACAATTAGTTGAAAACCTGCTTTTGAAGCAACTTCAGCTACACTTCGTCCAACGTGTCCACCACCTATAATAATAACTTTAGAAGAGGATTCACCTACATCAATATTAATAATTATACTACTACTTTTAACTTCATCATCATTGTATAGTGTAAAAAGTCCACCTTGTTTATTATTTAAAGACTTTTTTGCTTTTTCAATTGCTTTGTGTTCAAGGACACCGCCACCGATAGTTCCATAACTTGTGCCATTCTTTTTGACAAGCATTCTTCCAGTTTTTCTAGTTACAACACCAGTATAATCACACAGTGTGACCCAAGCAAATGGAATGTTTTTTTCTTCTAGCTCGCAGGCTATTTTATAGGGAGAGATGTTTTCTTTTTCCATATTTATCATTATATCATGAAAAACATAATCGTAAAATA
>CAZHNE010000017.1:15566-21835 GCA_964533775.1 uncultured Spirochaetaceae bacterium
TTTTCAGTAGGTAGAGTTCATTCTTTAAGAAAAAGATTATTTTGCGTTAGGAGCAGTAACTAATATATCTTTAAGAAATGGTTTTTCTTCTAAGTTATTAATTAATGCTCTTGCACGAGCTTTGTTTTCATAGTTAGGGTCTTCAAAAGTATAAGTAAAGTTTGTATGAATGTCATATGAATCGTTCATAAGAGCATAAGCGTCTTCAGTCATTACAAGTTCTTCATCGGTTGGAATAACATAAATTCTAGTAGGGGATGAATCTTTACTAACATCAAATTCACCATTTCTACATCGACACATATTGTTTTTATCCTTATCAATATCGATTCCTAATGGTGCTAAACCTTCTAGTGCACCTTCTCTAATATGTTCGCCCATTTCACCAACACCAGCTGTAAATACAACAGCATCAACTCTTCCAAGTAAAGCGGTATAAGCACCAATGTATTTTTTGATCCTATGAGTTTCCATACTAATAGCTAATTCAGCTTTTTTATCTCCTGCATCAGAAGCATCTTTTACATCTCTTCTATCTGTTAAACCACAAAGGCCAATGAGTCCACTTTCTTTGTTTAAAGCAGCATCCATTTCATCAGCACTCATGTTTGTTTTGTTCATTACAAATGGTAAAATAGCAGGATCTAAATCTCCACTTCTTGTTCCCATTACTAATCCTTCTAAAGGAGTTAATCCCATTGAAGTATCAATACAAATACCGTTTTTAACAGCACAAGCAGAAGCTCCATTACCAATGTGACAAATAATTACGTTAGTATCTTTGTTTTCTTTTCCTAAAAGAACAGCAGCTCTTTTAGCACAATAAAGATGGGAGGTTCCGTGGAAACCATATCTTCTTACATTGTAGTCTTTATACCAATTGTAAGGTACTGCGTACATGTAAGCTTCTTTAGGCATGGTTTGATGCCAAGCGGTATCCATTACAATAGCATGAGGAACGTTTGGCATTACTTTTCTAGCAGCCTCAATTCCTAAAATGTTAGCAGGCATGTGTAAAGGTCCTAACGGAATAAGATTTTTTAATTCAGCAACAACTTCATCAGTTACTAAAGCAGATTGCTTAAAAGTTTCTCCACCGTGTAAAACTCTATGTCCAACTGCTCCGATTTGTGATAAATCTGTAATAACGCCATATTTTTTATCAATTAACATACTGATAATTAATTCAATAGCTTCTTTGTGAGTTGGAGAAGAGAACTTTGCATTATATTCCTCTTTATCTTTAGCGCTGTGTTCAATAGTCGAATATTCTAAACCAATGCGTTCTACAACGCCAACAGCTAAAACATCCTTGTTTGTCCAATCGAATACTTGATACTTTGCAGAAGAACTCCCGCAATTTAGAGTGAGAATAACCATATTATTAGGCTCCTTAAATTATAAAAATGTCTTTGTTTATTATATTGAAAATAATTTTTAATATTATCACACATCCTAACACTATATTCAACTATTTAATGCGGAAATATTAATATTCACGTATTGTAACTATGAGTAGAAAAATAATAGTTGTTTTCTTCCTATTATGTTTAAATTTATTTATTTTATCAGCAAGTAACTTAAGTATTAATAGTGATTTAATGAAAAATTACACTGTTGTGAAGTTTGACGATAACATAAATTTAATAGGAGTAGAATTTGAGAATAACAAAGTTTTAGGGTTAAATACCTTAAAGATAGAACAAAATAAGGCAAAGATAAGTAAGTTTAGTTTGTTTGAAAATAAGAATTTGTTTGTAGATAAAAAGAACAGATACTTTTTGAGTATAGAGTCTTTTCCTCTAACTGTTTCCTCTACAATTCCTCTTTTAAACAAAGACGGAATTGACTTAAGTTCAATAAAATACAAAAGTGAAAATATACAACTTTCTACATCTTATTTTTACTCTAAAAACAAAGACTTCAATAGTTTTTATTATGATTTTTCATCCCTTTTATATACAAAGCAAGGTTTAATAACAGATCTGTTTTTAAAGTATAAATTTGTTACTTTAGAAAGCGAAGTAGCTTTAGCTAAATATGGGACTTTTTGGAGCTACAGTGCAAATTGTAAGTTTAAAAAAGTTAATGTATTTTTTAATACTAAAAACATAAATGAGAAATACAAGGTAGGATTTACAGTTACTTCTGATAATGTAAAAGTTGAAGTTGTCGATAAGATATATAAAACATCAGCATATGGAGGGCAGGGAGTAAAAAGAAATTATAGCATTGATGGCAATTTAAAGTTTAATTTTAAAAAAGAAGTGTTTAAATCAACTCTTTATTTTTCTACTTATCATGAAATAGACTATGATGTTTATTTAAATAAAAGCATAAAGCAAAAGTTTAAAGTAAGGCAAAAGATAGAAGGGGATAATAACAATTATGAATGGAGTTTTAGTTATAGTGATGGTTTCTCTACTTATATTGTTATAAATTGCTTTAAACTTGTTTATGATTTTAAAAAGGTTGATTTGCAATTTTTGTACACAATGAGAAAAAAGGACAATAGTTTAAAAATTCAGCTTTCTACTAGTGGTATGCTTAAACTTTCATATAATTATTCTTTATGAGAAGTCACCAAGCAACTGAATTTCATACTCTAATTCAATATTAAACTTTTCTAGAACTTTTTCTTTACAAATTTGACTTAATTTATAAACATCACTGCTACTAGCTTCTCCCCGGTTCATAATGTAGTTAGCATGAGATGAACTTATAAAAGCGTCGTTAATCTCTGTATCTTTTAAGCCACAATCTTCAATTAATTTTCCTGCAAAATGGTTAGGAGGGTTTTTAAAAATACTACCTGCACTAGGGTAAGCTAATAACCCTTTTATAACTCTTTTTCTAGTATTAGCATCTTTAACTTGTTTAGCAAAAGCACTGTATTTGTTTTTGTCTAAGATGAAGCCAGCTTCAAAAATGATACTATCTTTCATGTTTTTAAAAGGACTGTTTCTATATGTAAAGTCTTCAACATTGCGATCCATTCTATGAAAAGCCCCATCATAAGTTAAATAATCTATATATATGAGTCTATCGCTTATAGTGTACCCATAGGCACCAGCATTTCCATGTATAGCCCCACCTATAGTTCCTGGAATTCCACCAAGACCTTCTAAGCCAAGAAGACCGTTGTTTTGTGTAATGTTAATTGCTCTATCTAAAGATAAGCCACTTCTACAGGAGAAAATATTACCTCTAAAAGAGTATCTACAAAGATTAGTAGTTCTTATTACTAATCCTTTAACACCTTTATCACTAATTAAAAGGTTAGAGCCAGCACCTATAATTTGTATCTCTAAATTATTTTCTTTAGCAAAATCGAAAGCTCTTAACAATTCTCCATGGCGCCCAGGAGAACAGAGATATTGGGCATTTCCCCCTGATTTTATAGTTGTAAAAGGGGATAGAGGAACATCCTCTTGAATTATATTCTCAAACTTGATTTTTTCATCTTGATGGCTTACATTAATACTCATGGTTAGTATCTTACCAACCAAAAGTAATTCTCGCAATAAGAAACTATATTTAAAAATTAATTAGCAACTAATATTTATAATTTCTCAATTATTTGGTATAATTTAATATAATCTATATTTAAGGACATATTAATGGCAATTTATCTATATAACACAATGGGTCGGTCCCTACAAGAGTTTAAACCTATCAATGAAAATGAAGTTGGTTTATATACTTGTGGACCAACAGTTTACAATGATGCTCACATCGGAAATTTAAGAACTTTTATATTTGAAGATATATTAAAAAGAGCTCTTATTCACTCTGACTATAAAGTCAATCATGTTATGAATATAACTGATGTTGGTCACTTAACAGACGATGGTGATGACGGGGACGATAAGATGACTAAAAGAGCTAAAGAAGAAAACAAAAGTGTTTGGGAAATAGCTGCTTTTTACACCGATGCCTTTATAAAAGATGCTGATGAATTAAACTTATTAGAACCAGATGTGTTGTGTAAGGCAACAGACCATATTCAAGAGATGATTGATCTTATTAAAAGATTAGAAGAGAGAGGACACACATATATTAGTGGTGGAAACGTTTATTTCTCTATTGATACATTCCCAGAATATGGGAAACTAACAAATCAAAATTTAGATGACTTAAAAACTGCAGCTAGAGAAGATGTTACTGTTGATGATAATAAAAGAAACAGCAAAGACTTTGTCCTTTGGTTTACTAAAAGTAAGTTTGGCGAGCAACAAATGATGTGGGATTCTCCATGGGGAAGGGGATACCCCGGCTGGCATATCGAATGTTCAGCTATGAGCATGAAATACCTTGGAGAGTCTTTCGATATTCACTGTGGTGGAATAGATGCAATTCCGGTTCACCATACAAATGAAATAGCCCAAAGTGAAGCTGCAACTGGTAAAAAATGGGTTAACTATTGGATACATGGAGAATTCTTACTTGATGACACTGGTAAAATGAGTAAATCAAAAGGAGACTTTTTAACCCTCTCTCTTCTTAAATCAAAAGGGTATGATCCTATGGATTATAGATTCTTTGTTTTAGGTGGGCATTATAGATCACAATTAAGATTTAGTTTTGAAAATTTAGATAATGCTAAAAAAACAAGACTTTCAATTGTTTCTAAAATACAAGATTTATTAGAGGATGGTGCTAAAAAAATACCCCTTGAGGGAGAAGAGGTTCTTTCTTTAAAAAATGAGTTTAACGAAAGTGTTAATAATAATTTAAATATGCCTAAAGCAATTGCAGTTTTACATAAAACTTTAAAAAGCAATTTAAGTGAGAGTGAAAAATACTCTTTAATTTTATATTATGATCAAGTTTTCGGCTTAAGATTTGATAAAATAGAAAAAAGAGAAGACGTTATTCCTGAAGAGTTAAAAACCTTAGTCCAAGATCGTGTTGAAGCTAAGAAGAGAAAAGATTTTGCGAAAGCTGATTTAATCCGTGATGAAATCGATAAATTAGGTTATATTGTAAAAGATACAGCAAAAGGACCAGTTTTATCAAAAAAATTGTAACCGAAGTAGAACAGGGTTGTTAATATTTATGAAAATACAAAGTAATGATGAAAAAGATTTTAGGCGAATTTATGAAAATACTTTCACTATGTTATTTAGAGTTTCTTATAATATAGTGAGAAATGCAGACAGAGCTGAAGAATTATGCCAAGAAGCTTTTACTCGTTTTTTTGACCAAGCTAAAACTTTCCCTAGCGATAATGACGCTAAGTACTGGTTAATTAGAGTGACTAAAAATCTATCAATTAACGTTGTAAAGAGAAAGAGCAGAGAGTTGAAGATGATTGAAAAGGTTAAAAAAGAACCTATGCAGCATCAAAAAACTGGTGAGGACGTGTTAATAGAAGATGTTGTTTGTGAACAAGTAATGGATGCCATTGAACAGCTTCCTGAAAAACTAAGGCTTGTGATTACTTTGAAGACTTATACTGATTTAGATTATAAGGGAATCGGAGAGACTCTCAATATTTCAGAGAGTAACGTAAAAGTTAGGGTTTTTAGAGCACGTAAGATGCTTGAAAAAATTCTAACCCAGGAGTAAATAATTTATGTGTTTAGATGATGCATTGCTTAATTCATATCTTGATGGCGAACTACAAGAACCTTGGAAAACTCAAGTTGAGGAACACCTCTCATATTGTAGTGGCTGTAAGTTGAGATTAAATCAATTAAAAAAATTATCAGATAGTTTAACAAATGCTACAATACCCCAAGAAGATATATCTCCAAGGGCAGATAGAGTGCTTCAATATTTTGAGAAAAATAGATTTAATGCTGAGCCAACAAGAAATATATTTAAAAAAAAGATACAGGTTAATTTAGTGCCAGCATTGTTAACTAGTGCAGCAGCTGTTGTAGTTGTTTTTATAGGATCATTTGTACTTTTTGGTTCAAACAGCAAACAAACTAGTGAAATCATGCCAGAGGTTATGCTTCCAATAGAATCTAGCAAGCTAGAGCAAGTGAGTGTAAGAGAAAAAGGTTCATTAGATGATTACACCTTATCTGAAATTGTACATTATTTAGATTCACAAGGTTACGCTGTAAAATTAGAACTAAAAGCAGTCAACCCTTTAGAAGTTGATGAAGCAGAAGAAAAAGTAATAAAAGAAAATAGTGAAGAAGAAATATTATCTGACGAATAAACATATATGAGCGAACGACTAAAGGGGCTGAAAAGCCTCTTTTTTTATGTTTTTTAAAATATAAATATTCGCTCAACTATAATAAAGACTTTTT